>JACMOJ010000393.1 GCA_014378085.1 Burkholderiales bacterium
GCGCGATTGGCTGGCGGACGAGCGCGCTGCAATCAAGGCGAGCTACTTAAAGCGACCGCAACCGGATCGAAACCTGCGCCAGCACGCGGCAGTCGTCGATGCGTTAATCGCTCGCATCGCCAATGACATCGGCCTGCCGAGCGATGTTGCACTCGTCGCTGTTGGCGGATATGGTCGGGGATTTCTGTTCCCCGCATCCGACGTTGATGTCTTGGTGTTACTTCCGGGTAAATCACAAACGGATGAGCGCACGCAATCGATCGAGGCGTTTGTCAGCTTGCTTTGGGATGTCGGCCTCGAACCGGGAATTTCCGTGCGCAACATTAATGAGTGCTTCGAGGAAGCGTCGAAGGACGTTACGGTTGACACCAGCATGCTGGAGGCAAGGTGGCTGTGGGGCAACAAACAACTTGCATCCAGGCTGACAGCAAGCCTCAATGATGCGCGCAACCTGCCCGCCTTCTTAAATGCCAAGCTTGACGAACAGCGGCGACGGCACGCCAGACACAACGACATTGCACTCAATCTCGAGCCCAACCTCAAAGAAAGTCCGGGCGGATTGCGTGACTTGCAAACGGTTTTATGGATTGCCCGCGCCGCAAATATCGGTGGCGATGCATTAGCGGATTGGTCAGCGCTGGCTGCGGCTGGACTTCTAACCGTCGCTGAGGCCAAACTCATTAGCAAACATCGAAGGGTACTGATCGATCTGCGCATTCGTCTACATTACCTCGCCGGACGACGCGAAGATCGTCTCGTGTTCGACCATCAAACCACAATCGCGCAACAACTCAAGCTAAAACCAACCCGCGCCAAGTTGGCCTCTGAAGTATTAATGCGACGCTACTATCTTTCTGCAAAGATTATTTGGCAGCTCAACTCCATCTTGCTCGCCAACCTTAGTGAACGCATCTTGCGAAAGAAGCGCGACGTCGTTCGTAAGATCGATGACGACTTTGAGCTCGTCAACGGTAACATTGCGGCAATCGACGTCGGCATTTTTCAACACGATTCTCGGGCCATCTTCCGCGCCTTCTTGGCGCTTCAACACACTCGTGAAGCTGAGTTTTTTTCAGCGGAGACACTGCGCGCAATCTGGCGGGAAGTGCCAAATATTGACGCCGCATTTCGCGAGGACCGCGACGTCAACAATATGTTTCTCGAAATACTGCAAAGCGAACGTTTAACCTTCACAATGCGACGACTGAGTCGCTACGGAATTCTTGGCCGCTACATACCGGCGTTCGGGCGAATCGTCGGCCAAATGCAGCACGATTTGTTTCATGTCTACACAGTGGATGAACACATTTTGATGGTGTTGCGCAACATGCGCCGCCTGGTGTTGCCTCGCTTTGCACACGAATTTCCGCTTTGTCATGAATTGGCAAACGCCTTTGGCGAGAAACACGTGTTGTACTTGGCTTGCCTGTTTCACGATATCGCCAAGGGCCGTGGTGGCGATCATTCAAGACTTGGCACGCGTGATGCACGGCGTTTCTGCCGCCGACTGGGGTTACCGCCGCCGCAGATAGCGCTAGTTGAATGGCTCGTTGAGACGCACTTGATGATGTCGGCAACAGCACAAAAGCAGGACTTGTCCGATCCCGAGGTGATATCGCAGTTTGCGGCGCGGGTTGGCAACGAGCATCGCTTAACCGCCCTCTATCTTTTAACCGTCGCGGATGTGCGTGGGACTAGCCCCGACGTTTGGAATGGCTGGAAAGCAAAATTGTTAGAAGATCTTTTCAGCGCGACCAGACGCTTGTTGCGCGGCGATAGTGCGGTGAATCCACACTACCTAGAATTCAAACGGCGCGACGCGTTACACCGAATGAATACCGATACCGAACCACCAATTTGGCGGCACGTGAACGAGCGTTATTTTCAGCGTTTCGAGGTTGACGACCTAGCCTGGCACGCCAAAGCCATCGGCGACGATATCGCACCGACCACGCCGCGCATTTTTGTGCGCGAGGACGAGCGTGCCTCTCTGTATGAAGTTTTGGTGTTGACACCAGACGACGTCGGCGTGTTCGCACGACTGACCAACGCGTTTGAGCGGCTACAGTTGGACATCGCCTCGGCGCGTATTTACACGACAACCAACGGGTACGCGCTAGACAGTTTCCTTGTATTGCCAAAATCACGCCAACTTTCGCGCCAACACGCGCCGCGAACGACGCCGGAGATGAGCATTCAAAAGGAATTAACAAAAGTGCTTCTGGCAGCTGAGATTCCAGAGCCGGCCCGCGCGCGGTCGGCTCGTCAGGCGAAACACTTCCCGTTAGTGCCCGAAGTCACGCTTCGTCGATCGCGTGTCGCGCCGTTTTACGAGATCAGCATCACCTGCGCGGACAAGCCAGGGCTGCTATCCGCAATTGCCCGGGCGCTGAATGAATTGCATATCAATTTGCACGACGCCCGCATCACAACACTGGGCAGCCGCGCCGAAGACGTGTTTATTGTCGAACACGCGAGGATGGCAGAACCTGCGTTTGCAGATGCGCTGAAAACGGCGCTACTGGAAACGGTTGCCTAGCCAATCGATTGTCCGTCGTTAAGTTTCAACCAGCCGTAGATGACGCGGTACAAGTACCAAATCAGCACGGCGACCGGCAGCACCCATAGCACAATCATGCCGATACCGAGCGTCAGCAATCCCAGTATCCAAAACGCGCCCCACGCGAGGATTGCCCAAAGGATGCCGAACCAAAACGTACGTGACAGCCACCGGTAATGCGTATCGAGATAAGTTCCGCGCACGTCGCCTTGTTTGGTGGCACCCACAATCATGGCAACGATGGCCAACGTCCAAAAGGTAAACGGCGCTAATCCGTGCAGCACATACAGTATGTGCAGCGTGTTCTTTTCAGACGATAGATCTCGTTCGTGAGACGTTGGTGGCGCGGTGGGTGGCACCGACGGCGGTGCGGTGGGTGTAGCGGCTGCGGGATCACTCATGGCTTACCCTTTCTCGTTAGTCATCGTCGTACGGTGCCAAGTCAGGAAACAGTATCTCGGTAAATCCAAACTTCGACATATCTTTCATCCGCATTGGATATAGCACACCATCGAGATGGTCGCACTCATGTTGCACAACACGGGCGTGAAATCCTTGCACCGTGCGATCGATGGGCTTACCGTCAGCGTCGAAGCCAGTGTAGCGAATATGGTCATAACGCTCCACCGCGCCGCGTAATCCCGGCACCGATAGGCATCCCTCCCAACCTTCTTCGAGTTGTTCTGAAAGAGGGGTAATCACCGGATTGATCAACACCGTGAAAGGCACCAGCACCCCCGGGTAACGCGGGTTCTCGCGCACTTCAAAAATGACCACACGAACGTTTTCACCAATCTGCGGCGCAGCAAGCCCAGCACCATGCGCGTCGACCATCGTTTCCTGCATATCGCCCAGCAGCGACATGAGCTTTGCACTTCCAAACTTATCTTGCGGGAAATCGGTTGAGCGCGCCATCAGTGATGGGGTGCCCATTCGTAGAATCGGACGTATGGCCAAAGTTACCTCTGCATTTATTTTTTGCGAATGATTAAAAAACTTATTTGTAACCGCGAACCTCAGCGGACATCGCGGCGTGCATTTCGACGGCACGCGCCAAAATTAGCTTTACCTTCTCCATGCCTACTTTCAATACCGCGTCGGCATCGGCAAGTTTGATACCCTCGGCCGAACTACCCAACCCCGCTGCATGATTCATCGATAGCGCCAGCGTGGCATAGGAAAGTTCCTGCTCGCGCGCCAGCGACGCCTCTGGCATCGTTGTCATACCGACCATCGTGCATCCGTCTCGCGCCAACCTCTCAACTTCGGCACGCGTCTCCAGCCGTGGCCCTTGGGTGACGCCCAGCGTGCCATTCTGCAACACCTCTATGTTGGCCGCCTTTGCTGCAGCAAGATACAAAACCCGCGCTCGGTTGCAGTACGGGTCGGTAAAGTCGATATGGGTCACGGGCGAATCGCCTTCAAAGAACGTGTGTTTGCGAGTGTAGGTGTAATCAATCACTTGATCCGGGACGGCCAATATGCCAGGCCCCATAGTTGCCGCGACCCCGCCAACCGCGTTGACCGCCAGCACCCGCAAAACCCCAACCGACTTCAATGCCCAAATATTCGCGCGGTAGTTCACCTCGTGCGGTGGCAGCGTATGACCATAGCCGTGCCGCGCTAAAAAAACAACGGTGGCAGCGCCAATGCGTCCATATGTCAGGTAACCGGAGGGGTCACCGTACGGCGTGCGCACCACCTCTTTGTGGGTAATTTCCAGATTGGGCAAGTTAGTGAGCCCAGTACCGCCAATAATTGCCAGCAAAGCCATCTCCGATACGATAAAAGTGCGTGAAAGTCATTGACTGGCGGGCATTTTCAGGCATAACTGCCCCAAACTGCCCGCCGAATGGCGTGTTTATTACCTCGCCTTAGTGGTAACCCAGCGGACTACTTTCCCTTGATTGCGCGGATCTCGCCAAGATTCCGCCATGCGCCAGAGACATCCATGCCGTAGCCGAACACAAAGCGATTCGGCACGGTAAGACCAACATATTCTGCTTGCAACGGTTTTTGGGCATTGCGCTCAACGCCGTAGTCCTTCACGCAAAAAACCGCACACGCCACGCTCAGCGCACCGTGGCTCTTGACCAGAGCGACAATTGCGGCCAAGGTAACGCCTTCGTCGAGAATATCGTCAAGCAGCAACACGTGACGTCCCGCCACATTGTCACGCGGCGCGACGCGCCAGGTCAGCTCAGTGCCTACCTTCGCGTTGCCATAACGAGACGCCTGCACGATATCGAAGTCACACGGAATCGTCAGCAATGGCAACAGCTGCCCGGTGAAGACCACTGCACCACCCATGACAGACAAAATCAGCGGCTGTTTATCCGCGTAATCATAATTAATTTTTGCCGCCACACTCGCCGTTGCGGCATCCACCTCCTGCTTAGAAAACAGTAGGTCTGAGTGGGTCATGATCGCATTGGCTTCGTCGAGTGTCATCGCTTGTGGTTCACGGTTAAGAAAGTTGTATCGGTAATGAGCCAAGATTTCACGCCGAGTTAGCCGTTGAAATTCATGGCCTTCATGTATTCAGTAAAAGCCTTGCCAACCTCGGCGTGTTTCATCCCTAGCGCCACAGTGGCTTGAAGATAACCAAGTTTTGATCCGCAATCATAACGCGTACCTTCAAATTCATACGCAAACACTTTCTCCTTCTTCAGCAGCGCCGCAATACCATCCGTCAGCTGGATCTCCCTGCCGACCCCATGCTGAATTTTCTCCAGATGCGAAAAAATCGCCGGCGTGAGAATGTAGCGCCCAACCACGCTCAATGTCGACGGCGCGTCCTCCGGTTTCGGTTTCTCGACAATGCCCGACATGCGCGAGACACGTTCGCCACGTTTTTTTGACACCGGCTTTGCGTCAACAATTCCGTATGACGACACTTCGCTTTTCGGCACCTCCACGCAGCCTAACACCGACGCGGCGTACTCCTCATACTGCTGCACCATCTGCCGCATGACCGGGACTTTCGCGTCGATTAAGTCGTCCGCAAGAATGACCGCAAACGCCTCGTTACCGACCAAGTGCTTGGCACACAACACCGCATGCCCAAGACCCATCGCCTCTGGCTGACGCACATAAACGTATTGGACGTTGGCAGGCAACATATTGCGCACATCCGTGAGCAGCTTTTGTTTGCCCTTCGCGTATAGCTCCGCTTCAAGCTCGTAGGCTTTGTCGAAGTGGTCTTCGATGGTGCGTTTGCCGCGACCGGTCACAAAAATCATCTCGGTGATGCCCGCCGCAGCCGCTTCTTCCACCGCATATTGAATCAGCGGCTTGTCAACAACGGGCAGCATCTCCTTCGGACTCGCTTTGGTCGCAGGTAGAAAGCGAGTGCCCAACCCTGCGACGGGGAACACCGCCTTGGTGATTTTTTTTGTTTTCATTGGTTGTTATTTTGTTGAGTTCAGCTGCGAGAGAAACTCGGCTTCCGTGAGGACCGGCACGCCAAGTTCTTGTGCCTTATCGAGTTTACTACCGGCCTCCTCACCCGCAACAACAAAGTGAGTCTTTGTTGACACACTGCCGGATACTTTGGCACCGAGCGATTCGAGTCGATCCTTCGCCTCGTCACGCGACATTGACGCGAGTGTCCCGGTAAGCACCACGGTTCGGCCGAAAAACGGACCTTCCGCAACTGCTGGTTTTGCACCATCATGCTCATCCCAGTGCACCCCACAGGCGCGCAATTGGTCAACCACTTGACGGTTATGCGGCTCATCAAAAAACTGTCTGATCGACTGTGCGACGATCGGCCCGACGTCGTTGGCCAGCAGCAACTCGTCAACCGTCGCATCCATGAGCCGGTCGAGGCTGCCGAACTGTTTCGCGAGGTCCTTTGCGGTGGCTTCTCCAACGTGACGAATGCCGAGCGCAAACAAAAAGCGCGGCAGCGTCGTGGGCTTTGACGACTCGATACTGGCGACAAGATTTTGCGCGGACTTCTCCGCCATGCGCGCTAGTCCGGCCAATGCGACGAAGCCGAGTCGGTACAAATCTGCCGGCGTGTGAACAAGATCTTGCTCCACGATTTGATCCACCAGCTTTTCACCCAAGCCCTCAATATCCATCGCGCGCCGCTGGGCAAAATGGAGTAGCGCTTGTTTGCGCTGCGCGGGACAATACAAGCCCCCAGTGCAACGCGCGATTGCTTCGTCCTCCAACCTGACGATTGCCGATCCACATTCAGGGCAATGTGCTGGCATCACAAACTCGCGCGCATCAGCGGGCCGCTGCGCGAGTAGAACAGCCGCTACTTCGGGGATAACATCGCCCGCACGGCGCACCACCACCGTGTCGCCAATACGCAAGTCCTTGCGGCGCAATTCATCTTCGTTGTGCAATGTTGCGTTTGACACCGTGGTCCCGCCGACAAACACCGGCTGTAGTCTGGCGACTGGCGTGATTGCGCCAGTTCGGCCCACCTGCACATCGATGCCAAGCAACAACGTGGTGGCCTCCTCAGCAGGAAACTTGTGGGCAATCGCAAATCGTGGTGCGCGTGAAACAAATCCCAAGCGCTGCTGCAAACCGATGCTATTGACCTTATAGACCACACCATCGATGTCAAAGGGCAGCGTCGGCCGCGCTTTGCCGATACGTTCGAAATAGCGATCTAGACCGGCAACCCCAGACACCACAGCGCGCTCAGAGGTGACTGGAAAGCGGAGTGCGGCCAGCATATCCATCGCCCCACTATGTGTGTCTGGCGGGACAAGACCTTCGGACGCACCAAGGCCGTAAGCGAAGAACGAAAGTGGACGCCCGGCCGTGATTCGTGGATCGAGTTGGCGTAGCGAGCCCGCAGCAGCATTGCGCGGATTGACAAACATCTTCTCGCCTTTAGCCGCCTGTCTCGCATTAAGCGAATCAAAATCGCGCCGCTGCATCAACACCTCACCGCGCACTTCGAGTAGCGCCGCGTTTGTTTGGACACGCAGCGGAATAGCGCGCATCGTCTTCAGGTTTTGTGTGACGTCTTCGCCGGTCATACCATCCCCGCGTGTCGCGCCCTGCACAAATACGCCATCAATGTATGTCAGTGAAATGGCAAGGCCATCAAATTTTGGCTCGCAGGCGTACAGAAGTTCCTCATCGCCAGCGTTGCGTTCAAGCAGTGTTTTGCAGCGCTTATCGAAAGCCGCAATGTCTTCATCAGAGAACGCGTTGCTGAGCGACAGCATCGGCACACGATGGGTAACTTCCGGGAACGCATCCAGCGGCTTCGCGCCCACGCGTTGGGTTGGCGAATCCGCGGTAACCAAGTCCGGGTGCAACTCCTCCAACGCGAGTAGACGTTGGTAGCGCTGGTCGTAAATCGCATCCGAAATCGTCGGCTGGTCGAGTACGTGGTAGCGATACAGGTGCTCTTCGAGCTCTGTGCGCAGTGTTACAAGCTCCTTCGCAACATCGTTCGTGTTGCCTGACGGTCCGTTCACGCAATCAGACTCGAAGAAGCGTCGTTATGCGTACAAACGCAGTGCGACTGAGCAGCCCGGCGTCACCCCACGCTGCTGCATTTCGCCGGTGATGCCGTGAATCGTCTCGGCGATTGCCGTGCGGCCATTCGCGGTCAATAGTTTCTTATTGTCATCGACTAATTCACCATGCAACACATCGGCGAACTGGAGTGCTAACGTAAACATCCGCTCAAAGATTTGTCCGGGTTGCGGCGTGCGTGGCACATCGATTGCAAATGTGATCTGCGTAAAGTAAGGCTGCTCGCCACGCAATGTTGGTGCCTCTGCGCTATTGCCGTTGCGTAAGGAAAACAGCACGCGACCATAATCGTCTTTCAACACAAATTCCCCAGCAGGCAGCGCGGTCAGCCCCTGCGCTTCGGCTAGGCCGCGCACTTTGGTGGCGGCGAACGTCACGCCGTTCTTGCCAACAATATTGACGGCAATTTCAATATCCGTTTCCGCACAAAACTGGTCGACCATTTGTGCGCGCCGCTCAGCCTCGGTCACGCCCTCGCGCTGCGAGACAGCACCGATGCTTGCCGCAAATGACGCCATCGTTTCATCAAACTGCGCCAACACCGACTGCTCAACCGCCCCACTACGATCAGCCAATTGCAAACCAGCACGGATCTCACGATAGGCAGTGTCGAGCGTCGGATCAATCGGCTGCCAAAGACCACCAATCAGGCCCTCCCACAAAAGATTGCGCGACAGGCCATGCAATTGCTCAATCATCGGCGCATACACATCGGCAACAACCGGTACGTCCGCCAACAACATTGCAACGGTGTCGACCTCGCTATTGATCGATGGCACCAACTCGCTGGCGGTTCCGCGCACTAAATTACGTGGCTCACCGGCAACCGGGAAATCCGGTTCGTCGCGGGATACGTGAAGTACTGGCGATGCCAACGCATCAACCGCCTGCTGCTCCGCAGAATCCATTGCACCGAAGGACGGTTCACGCCGCTCGAAACCCGCCGCAGGCGGGGCATCGGCGCTAAATAAGGCGTCGCTGCGCTCGGCACCAAACAACTGGTCGGCGCGCTTTTTGTAAACCGCCTCTTGCCAGCGGTTGTAGACAATCACGCCGACGATGACGACCGCAATAATACCAATGAGGACAAGCTGAAAGTCAGAGATCATATCAATCGAAAAGTCTATTATTGGCGGGCTTCTTCAACCAATATTGGCTGGAAACGCCCTACTATCAAGCACTTTAATCAAGCCAAATTGAATCACGCAGCAACCGCCTCTGCCGGGCTGCTCGCAAATGACTTCGCCGCGCGAATATCGACCTCAACAATCCGCGAGCATCCCGGCTCATTCATTGTCACACCGATCAGCTGCTCGCCCATTTCCATCGTCACTTTGTTGTGCGTGATGAACAGGAATTGTGTCGAGGCTGACATTTTCTTAACGAGCTCACAAAAGCGATCAGTGTTGGAATCATCAAGCGGCGCATCCACCTCATCAAGCAAACAAAACGGCGCCGGATTTAGGCGGAACAGCGAAAACACCAGTGACAACGCCGTCAGCGCTTTTTCGCCACCCGACAACAACTGGATCGAAGAATTCTTTTTACCGGGCGGCTGTGCAAACACCTGCAATCCTGAGTCAAGAATTTCTTCGCCAGTCAAACGCAAATAAGCATTGCCGCCGCCAAACAGCGACGGGAACAGCTCCATGAAGTTTTTATTGACCGTATCGAACGTAACCTGCAACAAGTCACGCGTTTCGCGATCAATACGTTTAATCGCCGCTTCGAGCGTCGCAATGGCTTCTTTTAAGTCTGTCGACTGTGCATCAAGAAACTCCTTGCGTACGCTGGCCTGTTCAAGCTCTTGCAGGGCGGCCAGGTTAACCGCGCCTAATGCAGTAATTTCGGCGTTGAGACGATTAATTTCAGCTTGGTAGGCAGTTGAACGCGTCTTCTTTTCTACCAAGTCGGCGAGCTCTTCCAAATTGCCGCCGTTTTCAAGCAACTGCTGCGTATACGTTTCTTCGTTGATACGCGCCTCCTGCTCCTTCATGCGCAGCTCGGTCATCTTGTCGCGCAACGGTTGCAGGTTGTGCTCGATGGCGTGTCGTTGGTCCTCAAGCTCCTTTAGTTTCCCACCGGCGGCGTCCATCGCTTCGCGTGCGGTCGCGAGCAATTTCTCTCGATCGAGCTGCGCTGCAAGCGCCTGTTGCAAGCGTTCACGAATATTGCCTTCCTGCAACCCGTCAAGCTCCGCCGCAAGCGCCGTCCGCGACGACGTCACCGCATCCCAGCGTTTTGCCAGCTGGCCGACCATCTCGCTAAGCGACTTGATCTTGTCGTGGCAGGAGCGTTCGAAGTAGTTCGCTTCTTGCGCGCCACGCTCTGCGGCATTTACCCGCTCGCGGGCGTCCGCCAATGCACGCTCGGCTTCGCGCTGCTGGTCTTCCAGCGCCATTAGTTTGTCGGTGATCTCGGAGATGCGGTTACCACCTTCCTCTAGTGCCGCCTGCGCCGCCGCCATTTCGGCGCGCTCTTGTTCAATTTCGGCATCGATGATCGCCGTCTCTTCGCGAATCGCGCCACGCCGTCCGTCGGCTTGGGCAATCGCTTGTGAAAGCTTCAATGCCTCCATCTGCAAACGATGCTCGCGGTTTTTTGTTTCCTGTTGATCAAAACGCAAACGACGCAACGACTCTTGGGTGTCTTGCAACGTTAATTCGATCTCTTTGAGCACCGCTTCAACCGCCAGGCGCGCTTCAATCTTATCCGGCAACTCCGTCTTAAGTGACTCAATCTCGCGTTGCCGCTGCATCACGCCATGCAATTCTGATTGCGGGCCATGAAATGTCACGCCGTGCTGTGAATACAGGTGTCCGGTGGCCGTCACGAGTACCGCGCCGAATGGCAGGCTTACCATTTTGCTGCGTGCCTGCGTTTCATCATCGAGCACAAAAATGTTAGCGAGACATTCACGCACAAACGGCAACACGCCGGCGTTGTCGGACGTGACAAAACTAGACAGCGTCGTAAAACCTGCGACGCTTGCAGCATCTACGCTGCCGTTCTCTAGATAAAGCGAGACGGATCCCGGCGGCGCGTCACTAGCGATTTTGTCGATCACACTGGCGTCACCGACTCGCATCGAATTCAGGCGCAAGCCCAACGCCGACTCGAGCGCATCTTCCCAGCCTTCTTTAATCTTGATGGATTGCCACAGCCGAGGCGCGCTATCAAGCTGGTATTTAGCCAACCACATCGCCAGACGGTTGTTGTTGTCCATCCGCGCTTGTTGATTTTGCAACGCAAGTAACGCGGCCTCAATGCGCGCAAGTTCACGCGTGGCGTTGCCGATTTGATCGACCGAATCACGACGCTTTGCTTCAAATTCATGCACACGTTGCTCGGCTTTGCTCAGCTGATCGTCAACGATCACGAGCGCTTCTTCCGCCTCGCCGCGCTCGCCTTCTACGCGTTCGAGTTCGCCATTTTCGGGAACCACCAACGCCATGTTTTCGGTTGTCAGGCGGCTCTTGCGCTGCTCAAGCTGTGAGAGGATCTTGAGCGCATTGTTTTCGCGCGATTCATTTAATGCTTGGTCGCTTTCAGCGACGCGAACTTCGTTGTCGGCAAGCTTTACTGCAGCGAGTGCGTCGCGGACTTTTTCTTCATACTGTGGGACTTGCTCGCGCAGTGCCTCAGCTCGTTCACGCGCCTCGGCGACTTTGTCGATGCCGCTGGCAAGCTCACGATGCCAGCGATCCAGCTCAGCCATCGTCGCGTCGCGGTTAGCTTCAATCTCCAACGCTTGCTGCGCCAGTGCTTCCACCTGCGCGCCTAATCGACGCCGGTTTTCCGCCAAATAGTTAATTTCCTGTTCGAGTTGTACTACCGCACTATTTGCCCCAAACATGGCAGCCTGCGCATTCGTCAGCTGATCTGTTTCCGCGTAATGATCTTGGCGGAGCTTATCGAGTGCCGTCTCGACTTCGCGAAGACGGGCGGTTTCGCCCTCAAACCCGGTTTCGGTCTTAACAATCTCGGTCGCATAGCGCTCTTTTGCAGCCCGTGCTTCGCGCTGCTTGGTGTATGCCCAAAGATTTTCGTTGAGCTTCAGCTCGGTATTAAGCTCTTGGTACTTTGCGGCGACTGACGCTTGTTCCGTCAACTTTTCGACGTTTTTTGTGAGCTCACCAAGGATGTCATCTACCCGGTTCAAATTCTCTTTGGAGTCCTCAAGCCTTGCTTCAGTCTCTTTACGGCGTTCACGATACTTCGAGACGCCCGCCACTTCTTCCAAGAACACGCGAAGCTCTTCCGGCTTAGACGTAATCACGCGCGAAATCATGCCCTGCTCGATGATCGCATAGGCACGCGGGCCAAGTCCGGTGCCGAGAAACACGTCGGTGATATCGCGACGGCGAACGTGCTGTCCGTTGATGTAGTAATCCGAATTCCCGTCGCGTGTTAAAACGCGCTTCACCGACAACTCGGCGTACTGACCCCACTGCCCGCCGATCCGGCCAAGCGAGTTGTCAAACACCAGCTCGACGCTCGCTCGCGCGGAAGGCTTGCGAAGTGTCGAGCCGTTGAAGATTACGTCCTCCATTTTCTCACCGCGCAGGTTTTTGGCACTCGATTCCCCGAGCACCCAACGCACCGCGTCGATCACATTGGATTTACCGCAACCGTTCGGTCCGACCACACCCACCAGCTGACCCGGCACCGAAATCGTGGTGGGGTCAACAAAACTCTTGAATCCCGCTAATTTGATCTGTGTAAGACGCACAACCCATCCTCTGCGAAAAACCAAACGCTTCTGCGAACTTGCCCGTGATTCAAGCCAAAACTGATCGCAACACGCCTCTTTTATATAGCAAACCCGCCGACGCAATTTACGTGGGCGGGTTGGCATCCCGTACAATCTATTGATTGTATCGTAACGACTCTCGCAATCCCATTGCACTAACCACTCCGGCCAACATGTCCCGCACACAAAAAAAGAAGTCATTCTCACGCGCCACTTCAACATTAGCGTCTAAGTCATTGTTTCCAATAGAAGCAGTTGCAAAACTCACCGCGCTCGGTGACAAGCCCACAGCGGTCGCCACCAAGCATCTGGAAGTATTCCCAAATCCTGCGCCCAACCGCGATTTTGTCGTGCATATGCAGATCCCAGAGTTCACCTGCCTGTGTCCCAAGACGGGCCAACCTGACTTTGCAACGCTCTATCTGGATTACATTCCCAACAAGCGCTGCGTGGAGCTCAAAAGTCTTAAGTTGTACATTTGGTCATTCCGAGACGAGGGCAAATTCCACGAAGCCGTGACCAACGAAATTCTCGACGACATTGTTGGGGCAACCGCGCCCCGCTTTGCGCGGCTAACCGCCAAATTTTGGGTGCGTGGGGGCGTCTTTACCACCGTGGTCGCCGAACACCGTGCGAAGGGTTGGAAGCCGTCGCCCGCCGTGGAGCTTCAGTCATTCGCCGACGAATCAAGCGTAACGTCGCGCGGCTAGCAGCGCAGACCAACATCAGTCGTCGGTGGTTTTGGGTTGGATTTAACAAAAATATACCTTTTGTTAAATTTTCATGGATACAATTAGTTGTGCATTCACATTGGCGGTCTTTACAAACGCAGCTGTATGACAACACTTACTGATGACATAACTAGACTTGACCGTGAGATGACAGAGGTCAGTTCGCCTGCTGCTGCTACCCGCGCTGAGACTGTGCAGAACATCGCCAGCAGGGTGCGCGACGATCACTGTGACGGTGAGCTGAGCACGATTGGCGCGGCTGTACTGCAGCTATGCCCGAAGTTTTTCTCACAAGGCCGCTCCATTGAGGTATTGCCGCTAGCGTTGGCACTCCACGAACGCACTAAACACATGGAAGATGGAATCGCTATACGCGCGGCAGGCGCATGCGGCATCCTATTTGCCGATACTGGCGAATTCGCGTCGAGCCTTGACTATCAATCTTTTGCCCTAAAGCTTGGTGAGAAGATCTGTGATGGGGTCGCAACCGGACGTGCTTGGAACAACATCGGGCTTGCATTTGAGGCATCGGGGAATATCGAACAAGCCATCTCGTCCTTCCACCGCGGCATTGACCATATAGAGCAAATAACGGGTCCGCAATACGGCAGATTCATGGCCCACATGAATCTCGCTATCGCACACCAACGACTTCGCGAACCAGAGATTGGATTGCCTCATGCCTTTCACGCATTTGCGGAACTCAAATCGGGGGTTGCTGTGGAACCCCTGTCGAAGGCGATATTCTTCCGCGCGCTTGTTAGGCTTTGCTTGGACACCGCTCGGATTGATGAAGCAAAGCAGCACGTAAGGTCGATCGCAGATATCGCCGAAGAACACCCAAGTGTGCGCACCCAAATTGTTTTAGAAACATCGATTGCAGCAGTGGAGTTGGCGAATGGCAGCGTGGATATTGCACTCACCCGACTCAATAACGCGCTGGCGACATCGCGTATCTCGCAGATGCCGCTTGTCGATACGCTAACGAATTTAATCCGGGCAGAAGCGCATATTGGTACGGCTGGACGAGCGATTATTCGTCTTCGGGAACTGTCTGAGTTAGCCCACAACCGCAATGTCTCAAACGCAAAAAAACATCGGCAACTGAGCGCCTGGCGTCCAACCGATGAAACTCACTTACCGGGATTTGATGGTTTTATATCCGGTCAGCTACGTAGTCAACTAGATTCTCCCTCTGCCCCGGAGCATTGGAACGTACTCTGCCGCCTTGCCGTTGGGAGTTCGCTGCAGATCGACGGCAACGGAGCACATGGCCTGCGGGTGGCGGTATTAACCGAGATGCTCGCCCAAGCGTTGGGCTTTACGGCTATTGATGCAATCGAGATGGGTTGTGCGGCACAACTACACGACATCGGCACCGCGTACGACCACCAGAATTTACTCCCCGCACACGCTGCCTCACATTCGTCAGAAGTACCAGGAACTAGGGACCACTGTGAGTCTGGCTGGCAGGTGCTGGCCGACGATATACATCCACGGTTGCTAATGGCGCGCGAAATTGCTCGGTACCACCACAGCCACTGGGACGGCACCGGCTACCCGTCGAATGTGGCCAAGCTGTCCATCCCGATCCACGCAAGGATCTGCGCCGTCGCCGATGCCTTTGATGCGTTGCTGTGCGAAGGCAAGCGCGGCCCTGACTTTTCCATGCTCGACGCACTTGATGGTTTACGCCGCATGTCCGGCACGCGACTGGAGCCGCGTTTGGTCAATTGTTTCGCCACGACACTCATCAACGAAGCGCGTATCGAAGGTATCGATGTTGCGGCAACAGACGGCCTCTCCCATTTGCATCAATTCGTTGAATCATTTTCACAAAGCCGGAACTACCTATGAATACGCCAGAGAACAAAACCATCCCGCATCTTTCCGACACCGACAAAAAAATGCTCGAGTTATTAATCAAGGGAGCGTCAGGGCGTGTAATCGCGGAACGGCTCGGTTATAAGGAGGGCACCACACGTGTCTACCTGCACTCGCTGTACAAACGAATTGGTGTGAACAACAAAACCAGCGCCGTGACTTGGTATCTCGACACCATCACGAGCGACGAGACCCACGCTGAGCGTGAAGCACTACAACAAGCACAGCGCGTCAAATCGTTTGGCGACATGGCGATGCGACGTGGCTTGCTGGAAAGTCTTGGTTTTATGGGGATATTTCTTGGGCCGTACGGCCGAATGTGGGAAGTCACCCATAAGCTAAAAGAAACCCGCGCGGCTCGCCTTACCCCGGCTGATCTTCAGCTGCGCGCTACCGCTCGCGGGCTTTGGGAATCATTCATTGCGGGCAATTTTTATGAGGGCAAACGCCAATTTGACGCCGGAATACTGCCCAAGTTGTTTGTCGCGTCACCGTCTGACGCCGTCGTTTTGACGCTAATGCTGGTAATCGGCGGCTACACCTCAAGCGCACGCCGAGCGATGTCTACCCTGCCCGCTAAGAAGTCTGGCAGCTTAGGCGTGACGGTCGACGAACTGCGCGCATTAACCGCGGCTTCAGACGCGATAGAAAAATCAAACGACAGCGCCATCGTGGCGATCCACGACATGATCGAATCAAGCGCAGCCCGACCTGTGTATCGGCATTTGCTTCTCGCGACGCTCTTCCATCTCTACCGATTGCGTGGTGATGCCGTGCGCGCTTCTTGCGTCGGTGATGCGTTGTGGGCAGAGGCGGAAGGCGCGAGGGCACACCTCGAGGCTGCCGGCGATCGGCCACTACCGCCGGAAGCAACATTGCCTTCACCTCCGGCGGTAGCACCCGCCAAACTTAGCGGCTATCTAGAAAAGCTGGGCGGGTAGTCGCCGCGAGAGAGCGCTACTTTCACCATTGGGGGCCGCATTCTCCCCCTCCGACAGATTGCAATTCGGCCCCGATCAGCGCCTCTAACCGCTCCCGATCAACGGTTTCACTGTTAACTACACTTTCGTTGCTGTTCATTGAATCAGCCATGGGGTTGCGTTCGCCTTGAATGTTCATGTTTTATCCTAGTAAAGAGGTTGAATGAGTTGCGCCCAGAATGGGCGATCTGATTATCTCATTTGTTAACTATATTTAACAAATATATTATATTTGTTAAATATCGACGCGACGAAAGCCAATCGCCAAAATGCAAAACCCGCGCGGGCGGGTTTTGCATTTTGGGATAGCTTGCGCTTGTGCGGGGCAAACGAAAAAAAGCCACCGCGAGGGTGGCCTTTCTAATTTGGGGTGGCTGATGGGGTTCGAACCCACGACAACTGGAATCACAATCCAGGACTCTACCGCTGAGCTACAACCACCAAAGACTTCAACAACATATTAAGCACAAGCTGATGGGGCTGCTCATGATGCGGCTGCATTCCGCACCACTCGGCCTTCGGCTCGCGCTCACTAAATTCGCGCGACCTGCGCAAGTCCACCGGACTTGCTGGTCAAACGTCATGACAACGCTACGACCACCGTTAACAGAACACCCCTAAATTATAGCAAGCCTCGGCGTTGGCGTCACTTCCAGCGAAAGCCCGTCAGCGGTTTAGTCGGATCTTGCCAAGTAATACCACTCGTTGCCAGGCAGCGATTTAGCGTCGGGAAACATA
>JACMOJ010000394.1 GCA_014378085.1 Burkholderiales bacterium
CACCGAAATGGCGCCGGTGGACACGGCCCTGCGAGACGGCGTTTTGTACGATATGTTGGGACGCGCCCACCATAGCGACGTTCGCGAAGCCACGGTTGAACAATTTGCGCGGCGCTACCACATCGACCAAGCGCAAGCCGACCGGGTGCGCAGCTTAGCGCTTCACTTTTTTGACCAAACACACGCACCAGCGACGTCCGAGCTTGAACAAACGCTAATCAGTTCGTCACGGCAACGTGTGTCGTGGGCAGCCCGACTGCATGAAATCGGTATGAACATCGCCCAAGCTGGCTTCCACAAACACTCGGCCTATGTGCTGGCAAATGCAGACATGCCGGGCTTTTCGAAGCGCGAGCAGGCGGCACTGGCGAGATTGGTTCTTGCACAGCGCGGCAAATTAAGTAAGCTCGCGTCCGACACCGGCATTGGCGAAGATTTTGTACGGGAAGCGCTGTGTATCCGGGTCGCGGTATTGTTGTCGCGGAGCAGGCGGGTGGTTGCGACTAAACGATTTGTGTTGTCTGCCAAGGCAACATTCGACAGTTTTGGTTTGTCTGTCGACGGCGCATGGTTGGCCGATCACGATCTGACCGACTACGAGCTCGCACAAGAAGTGGCCGAATGGCGCTCGCTGGCGGTCACCCTCGGCATTGAGCGCAACGAATTGGCTGCCCCAAGTCAGGCTGCCTGACGCATCAAGCCGTCCAGTTTGGTGCCAAGCTGTGGTTAAACGCTATCGGGCGTCACCATCGCCTTAAGGGTGGTCTTGATCGTGCCATCGCGTTCGCGCGTCTCGAACCACCACATCGCACCCTTCTTGACGCTCACGTAACCGCCGCCGCCATCGATCAGCTGAGCGGCGACCATGCCGAGTGTTGGCTGGTGGCCTACCACCAGCACCTTCACGTCGGAATGACCGCCAGGCCAATTCACCGCCGTTAAAATCGCACTGACGGGCGCGTCGGGGGCGATTTGTAGCAGCGTCGCGAACGGCTGCCCTAACGCCTCGGCGGTTTGTTGGGCGCGATTGGCAGGGCTGGCGATCAACTTCCAGTCACCCCACTGGCGTCCGATTTGAGAGGCAAACCAATCGGCCATTTTTTTCGCCTGCTTGCGGCCCTTCGGCGTCAAGTTGCGCAAGTGATCGGTGGCCGCGTCGTCTTCGGCCTCTGCATGTCGCCACAACACTAGTTCCATAATCCCCTCACTGCGCTTAAGTTATTGCGGCTCCAAAGAAGGGCCTTGGCCGCGCCGCGATACTCTTTATTATGCCGAATCCATAGATATCGCGCCCTCAACGGACACCGAAGAACACACTTCCAAAGCCCAAGAAAGCTAGTAAACTCGAAAGCGAAATGTGTCCAGCGCATTTTGTGTCTACAGCAGCCCGAACCTTGGGTTGTGATGGCCGGAATTCCGGTTCGACAGAGAACAACAAAACCACCCATTCGGTTTCACATCAATACGAGGAGTTCCACTCATGATGAATCTCAAACGACTATCGAAACTTAGTGCGGCACTACTAACGGGGGCAGTACTTGCTACCCCGGTGATTGCGCAAGAATTAACCGGCACGCTGAAAAAAATCAAGGAAAGCGGCAGCATTACGATCGGTCACCGCGAAACCTCGATTCCATTTTCCTACTTGGATGAGAAGCAACAGCCAATTGGTTATTCCATGGATTTGTGTATGGCGGTTGTCGAAGAAGTCAAAAAGACCTTAAACATGCCGACGCTGGCGGTGAAGATGAACCCAGTAACCTCCCAGACACGCATTCCATTAATGGCTAATGGCACTATCGATCTCGAATGCGGCTCGACCACCAACACCCTAAAGCGTCAAGAGCAAGTTGATTTTGCGCCAACCACTTTTGTCACCGGCACCAAACTGGTGGTGAAGAAGTCGGCCAAAATTAAGACTTACAAAGATCTTAAAGGCAAAACGGTCGTCGTGACGCAGGGCACCACCAACGAGCGCGTGATCAAGGCGTTGAACGACGCAGAAAACCTCGGCATGAAGTTCTTGTCGGCAAAAGACCACGGCGAATCTTTCCTCACCGTTGAATCCGGCCGCGCGGCGGCTTTTGCCATGGACGACGTACTTCTGTACGGCTTGGTTGCAAAATCGAAGAAGCCGGCAGATTTTGTCGTTGTGGGTGACTATCTGTCGTATGACCCGTACGCCATCATGCACCGCCGCAACGACGCGGATTTTGCACTTGCCGTAAACCGTGCGCTGTCTGCATTGTTTCGTTCTGGCGATATCAACAAAATTTACGACAAGTGGTTCGTTGGCAAGCTGCCTGACGGTGCCACGATGGGCATGCCAATGAGCCCGTTGCTCAAATCCGCATTCGCCAGCCAAGCGCTGCCAGAGTAGGCGAACGGTCAAATATTTGCGTTACGTAGCACGTGCGCAAGTATCAAGTAAGATGAGGGGAATCGATCAATCGGTTCCCCTTTTTTGTGGCGCTGACCTAGGTAGGGTTCGTTCATCGTCGGCGTAGATTGAAAACAACGCAACAGTTGTCGGCAATTTGTGTTGTGTGTCGTGAGCTCGCTTGCGCGCCTGCAACAACATTGATCCATCGAAAAGCCACGGGAGACGGCGCACTATGGAATGGAAATTTTTTCTGGAACAAGCCCCCTCGGGAGGCATGACCTACTTGGGCTGGCTCGGGTCGGGCTTGATGTGGACGCTGTTGGTGTCGATCTGTGCTTGGGTCATCGCCTTCTCGCTCGGGTCAATTCTTGGCATCTTGCGCACCACACCGTTAAAGTGGCTTAACCGCGGCGCGACGATTTACGTCGAGATCTTTCGCAATATCCCGCTGCTGGTCCAGATGTTTCTCTGGTACTTTGTGATGCCAGAACTGCTCCCCACCGCCATGGGCGACTGGCTTAAACAAACCTATCCCAACCTCATTACGCTGCCATTCGCCCAATTTAGTTTGTGGGAATTCACGGCCGCCGTGATGTGCCTCGGCCTGTACACAGCCTCCCGTGTGGCTGAACAAGTTCGATCGGGGATTCAATCGCTACCCAAGGGACAAACCAATGCCGGCCTTGCGATGGGCTTCACCCTGCCGCAAGTTTATAAATACGTCATCCTGCCGATGGCGTATCGACTCATCATTCCGCCGATGACCTCCGAGTTCTTGACCATTTTCAAAAATTCCTCGACGGCCTTGACCATCGGCGTACTGGAATTGACCGCCCAAGCTAGGCAAATCAACGAATATACGTTTCAAACATTCCCCGCCTTTGCCGCGGCGACGCTGATCTACGTCGTCATTACTCTGTCGGTCGTGTTCGCCATGCGCTTGTTGGAAAAAAAGGTCGCCGTACCCGGCTTTGTTTCACAGGGAGGCCACTGATCATGGGAGATTTTGACTACAAAATCATCATCAACAACCTCCCATTTCTCTGGGACGGCTTGTTGCTGTCACTCAAATTATTTGGCATTGCGTTAGTCGGCGGCATCTTCTTCGGCACCCTGCTTGCGCTGGCCCGACTCTCAAGCTGGCGAATCCTGTCGTACTCATCAGCGGGCTTCGTGAATCTAATCCGTTCAATCCCGTTCATCATGGCGATCTTCTGGTTCTATTTCCTCACGCCGATGTTGGTGGGAAAAATCACCGGTCAACAGGGTGAGGCTGTCGGTCCGTTCACCTCCGCCGTTGTCGCGTTCATCATGGTGGAGTCAGCCTACTACTCGGAAATCATCCGCGCCGGTATCCAATCCGTACCGCGCGGCCAGCCGTGGGCGGCCTACGCGCTCGGCATGAACTACTGGCAAGCAATGGGGCATATCGTGCTGCCACAAGCGTTCCGCAACATGCTGCCGATTATGCTCACGCAAGCGATCATCTTGTTCCAAGATACCTCGCTGGTTTATGTTGTCGGGCTAAAGGATTTTCTCGGTGCGGCCAGCAAGGCGGGCCAAATCTCTGGGCGCATTGTGGAGCTCTATATCTTTGTGGCGCTGGTGTTTCTCATCATCTGCTTTGGCGCATCGCAACTCGTCAAATACTTGCAAACACGAATGGATGCCGGGCGCGTTTAACGAACCCGTTCAACGAAACCGTTTAACGAAACCGTTTAACGAAAAATCACGCAGCACGGGACGCGTCATCGTCCCAGTCAAACCAAACACCCAAGAGCGATAGAGGAAAACCATGGCAATGATCGAAATTAAAAGCGTCAGCAAGTGGTACGGTGATAAACAGGTGCTAATTGATTGCACTACACAGGTCGCCAAGGGCGAAGTGGTGGTGGTCTGCGGCCCATCTGGTTCCGGCAAATCCACACTGATCAAAACGGTAAATGGTTTAGAGCCGTTTCAGAAAGGCGAAATCTTCGTCGACGGCGTGTCCGTCGGCGGCAAGCGTGGCGATCTTGCAAAACTGCGCTCGCGCGTCGGCATGGTGTTCCAAAACTTTGAACTGTTTCCGCACATGAGTGTGACCAAGAATCTCGTGATTTCTCAGAC
>JACMOJ010000395.1 GCA_014378085.1 Burkholderiales bacterium
TAGTCAGTTTGAATGCGAAGACTTATGTCCATTGGTTCTGCAGCCACCACATGAATGACAATCAATCCCAGCTCAATGCCCCACCCGTCTGGTACTCAATCACTCGCGTCTCAAAGAAGTTTTTCTCTTTCTTCAAGTCGATGAGTTCTGACATCCATGGGAATGGGTTGGTCGCCCCCGGGTACAACACATCGAGGCCGATCTGCTGTGCACGGCGGTTGGCCACAAAGCGCAGATACTCTTTGAACATCGGCGCGTTTAGGCCCAGCACGCCGCGTGGCATTGTGTCTTCCGCGTAGGCGTATTCGAGCTCAACACCTTTACGGAACAGGCCTTCGATTTCTTTCTTGAATTCGTTGGTCCACAGCTGTGGGTTCTCGAGCTTCACGGTATTGACGAGATCAATGCCAAAACTACAGTGCATGGATTCGTCACGCAGGATGTATTGATACTGCTCTGCGGCACCGGTCATTTTGTTTTGACGGCCCAGCGAGAGGATTTGCACAAAGCCGACATAGAAGAATAGGCCTTCCATGATGCAGCTGAACACAATCAGGGACTTGAGCAGCACCTGGTCATTTTCGAATGTGCCGGTCTTGAAATTTGGGTCGGAGAGGATGTCGATAAACGGAATCAGGAAACGATCTTTGTCGCGGATACATTTGATTTCGTTGTAAGCGTTAAAGATCTCTGCTTCATCAAGGCCGAGTGATTCGGTGATGTACTGATAGGCGTGGGTGTGAATCGCTTCTTCAAACGCTTGGCGCAGCAAGTACTGGCGGCACTCAGGTGCGGTGATGTGGCGATAGGTACCCAGCACGATATTATTCGCGGCGAGTGAATCGGCCGTCACAAAAAAGCCCAAGTTACGCTTGACGATCAAACGCTCGTCGTCGGTCAGGCCGTTCGGGTCTTTCCATGTCGCGATATCGCGATTCATGTTGACCTCTTGCGGCATCCAGTGGTTTGCACAGCCGGAAAGATACTTTTCCCAAGCCCACTTGTACTTAAATGGCACCAGCTGGTTGACGTCGCTCTTGCCGTTAATGATGCGCTTCTCATCGGCGCGGACGCGGGCAAAACGTGCATCGACCGCGGGGTTCACGTCGTCACTTGGTGGAGCATTGGGCATGTCATCCAACATCGGGCGCGTGTCGGTGGCGAACCCGTCATTGGCTGCTGTCATGCTTTGCAGGCGCGCCTCCGTGCCTCCCCGTGCCATCGGTGACACCGGTGGTGGTGTTGGTGCGGGTGGTGCGGGTGGTGCGGGTGGCGCGAATGGTGGGAAGGGAATAGCGGAAGGTGTGTCGTCCCAAGTTAGTGACATGTGTGGCTCCAGAATTTTCTGCGACCGGCGTAAGTGTCGGCCTTCTTTTAATTGATATAGGGTTGCGGTCTTGCGGTTTGCGGTATTGCGGGGCCTTGCGGGGTGTTGCAGGGTGCTCGTCAGAAGCGAATCTTCTGGCTTTGCCAGCGACGTTATTAACGTTCGGCCCCGATTGGAACGGGGAAAAGTAGGGATGTACTTTTCCCCCGGCTTTTGTCAATGCTTGTGAAACAGTCCTGGCATTTGCAGCATTTCGGTATCCATCAAGCTTGTAATGTTTTCCAGCACCAAGGCTTCTTCGCACGCTTGTACTTG
This sequence comes from Burkholderiales bacterium, assembly GCA_014378085.1. Next base: position 1,643 of record JACMOJ010000395.1, read on the forward strand.
TGCGATCGATTCCAAACAATCGTCCTTTACGCGATAGCCCTCGCCAGAATCAGCGACCTTACGGCCTTCGTGGGTGGACAACTGCCAGCGCCATTCGAGTCTTGCATCTTGAAAGATGTGAAATTGCATCTTTGATCCTCTCTCGTTGGTGGGTACGACTTTGGTGGAAACGGCTACGACCGATTCTTTTCGTTTAACCCGGCGCGGCGCAACACCTGTGGTTGCTCGCCGGGGCCACAGCGCTAATTATTGGCAAGCTTCGCACTCAGGATTGTCAATCGTGCAAAACTTCGCACCTTCTGCGGCACCATCACCTGCGCCATCACTGGCACCGACCAATGGGCCAGCCGCTGCCGCGGCAGGGTTCGACACACCACCGGAGGAAACAGAGATCAGCTCACCGCCGCGACCGGTCGATTTTTCCGCTGACGTCGCCGCCATCGTGCGTAGATAGTAGGTGGTTTTGAGGCCACGCAACCACGCGAGTTTGTAGGTGTCATCGAGTTTCTTGCCGGATGCACCCGCCATGTAAATATTGAGCGACTGCGCTTGGTCGATCCACTTTTGACGACGCGATGCGGCTTCAATCACCCATGAGGTATCCACTTCAAAAGCGGTGGCGTACAACTGACGAAGCTCTGGCGGTATGCGATCAATCTTGCCCAGTGCGCCGTCGAAGTGTTTGATGTCAGACACCATCACTTCATCCCACAACCCGCGCGCTTTCAAATCTCGCACGAGGAAATCGTTGACCACGGTGAATTCACCGGACAGGTTGGATTTGACGAACAAGTTTTGGTAAGTCGGCTCGATACAGGCGGAAACCCCAATGATGTTCGAGATCGTCGCGGTTGGCGCGATTGCCACACAGTTAGAGTTCCGCATGCCGTGCTCTTTGATGCGAGCGCGCAGCGAATCCCAATCCATCGATGACGACATATCGACTTCAACATAGCCGCCGCGCTCTTCACGCAGCAGATTCAACGAATCCTGCGGAAGAATGCCGCGGTCCCACAATGAGCCACGATAGCTTGAATAGGTGCCACGTTCGGCGGCCAATTCGGTCGATGCCCAGTAGGCGTAGTAACAAACGGCTTCCATCGAGCGGTCCGCAAACTCGATGGCCTCATGGGAAGCATATGGCACGCGCAGCTCGTGCAAACAATCTTGGAACGCCATGATGCCGAGACCCACCGGGCGGTGACGCAAGTTGGAGTCGCGCGCTTTTTTAACCGCGTAGTAGTTAATATCGATGACGTTATCGAGCATCCGCATCGCGGTGGTGATGGTGCGCTTGAGTTTTTCGTGGTCGAGCACCTTCTTACCCGCGTTTGGTCCGCTTGCCTCGGTCTTCATGTGCGCCAAGAGGTTCACCGAGCCCAGATTGCAAACGGCGATCTCGGACTCGTTGGTGTTGAGCGTAATCTCGGTACACAGATTCGATGAGTGCACCACACCGACGTGGCTTTGCGGGGACCGAATGTTGCACGGATCCTTGAACGTGATCCATGGGTGCCCAGTTTCGAACAGCATGGAAAGCATCTTGCGCCACAGCGACGTCGCCGGGATGGTTTTGAATGGCTTTAATTCACCACGCGCGGCTTTTTCCTCGTAGCGTACATAGGCTTCTTCAAACGCCTTGCCGAACTTTTCGTGCAGATCTGGCGTGGTGGATGGCGTGAACAACGTCCAGTCTTTGCCTTCCATCACCCGCTTCATAAATAGATCAGGAATCCAGTTTGCGGTGTTCATGTCGTGCGTGCGACGGCGGTCGTCACCAGTGTTCTTGCGCAGCTCAAGGAACTCTTCAATATCAAGGTGCCAAGTTTCTAGGTACGCACATACCGCACCTTTACGCTTGCCGCCCTGGTTTACCGCCACCGCCGTGTCGTTCACGACTTTCAGGAACGGCACCACACCTTGTGATTTGCCGTTAGTACCCTTGATATAGGAGCCCAGCGCGCGAACGGGCGTCCAGTCGTTGCCTAGACCGCCGGCAAATTTCGATAGCAGCGCGTTTTCTTTCAGCGCCTCATAGATACCCTCGAGGTCGTCGGCAACGGTGGTGAGGTAGCAAGACGACAATTGTGAACGACGCGTGCCGGAGTTAAACAGGGTCGGCGTCGACGACATGAAGTCGAAGCTAGACAGAATGTTGTAGAACTCGATGGCGCGCATCTCGCGGTCCACTTCGTTCAACGCCAAGCCCATCGCCACCCGCATGTAGAAGGCTTGCGGCAATTCGATGCGTGCTTCTTCGATATGCAGGAAATAACGATCGTAGAGCGTTTGCAGACCGAGGTAGGTGAACTGGGTATCGCGCTCGGCGTGAAGCGCTGCACCAAGCTTGGCGAGGTTGTACTGCCCCATGCGTTCATCGAGCAGCTCGGCCGCGACACCTTTCTTGATGAAACTTGGAAAGTATTCGGCGTAACGGGCACCCATTTGCGCTTGGGTGACTTCTTCACCAAGGATTTCGCGGCGAATGGTGTGCATCAGCAAACGGGAAGTGACTTTGTTGTAGGCCGGGTCGCGTTCAATCATCGCGCGTGCGGTCATGGTGGCCGCCTTGAACACTTCTTCTTGCGGCACACCGTCGTAAAGGTCGCGCAGCGTGCCATCAAGGATGCCCTTGGCGTTGACGGCGTTACCCAGCCCCTCGCAGGCGGATTCGATCAGCGACGAAAGTGCAACGATATTCAGCGGCTGTTTCGCCCCGTTCACCGTGACGTTGAGTGACGGCGCGCCGATCGGCAACTCGGGTTGCTTCGCGGCCGCGCGCTCGAGTGTCCGCTTTTCGCGATAGAGCACATATGAGCGGGCAACCTCATGAACGCCACCGCGCATCAGCGCTAATTCGACTTGATCTTGGACTTCTTCGATGTGGAACGTGCCGCCAGAGGGCTTGTGACGCATCAACGCGTTCACGACCGCAGTTGTGACGAGGTGTACTTGATCACGCATGCGCGCGGACGCCGCTTCGTGGCTGCCGTTAACGGCGATAAACGCTTTAGTGACGGCGACGGCGATTTTCTGGGGTTCGAACGGGGCGACTGACCCGTTGCGACGAATAATTTTGTAGTCCGTGTAGCGTGACTCGGTATGGCCGGCGGTACTCAGGGTGCTACTAGATGTGCTCAGGGGATTCGCGACGGGAATGTTTGCAAAATTCGCCGAGTCGATATCAGAACCAAGTCTCATGGCTGTCTCCATTTCATTTTCTATTTTTGTTTGCTAACAACAACTTAGCCCTTCAAGCACTTAGAGACACGGACTTACCTACCTAAAACAGTTGCCGTCCTCAGCGCGGAGAAGGCGCTGCAACAACGACTAGCGCGCTGTGAACTTACTGTGGCTTATCCACAAGAAATCCACCGCGCATCCCAACCTTTTGAGTCTGGTTAGGAACAGATATATCCACAAGATGTAGTGTTTGCTCGGGTTGCAGGCACAATATATCGCGACTTCGCAACATGCAAGCGAAATATTTTTGTCGCGAAAAAGGCTTAATAATCAGACCGTTAAAGAGCTAAAAACGGTTATTTGCGCCGATGCAACTTCATGTAATACATGAAGTTCAAAACCACTTTATTTGCTGGGCACTTCCAGCCAAAAATGCTTGGGAAATGGCTTGTGGCCTAGGGTTTGTCGCCTGAGCCGGCAATATGAGGCGTGGGTGATATCCGGCCTGATGAGACTATCACGTGATTGTGAACACGCCATTACGGTCCCACAACCTAGGGTCACCATGGCGCCGCTCACTCGATGCCGAGGCGATCCAGTCGATAACGCAGCGATCGAAACGTAATCCCCAGCAACTTCGCCGCCTGCGTTTTGTTGTAGCGCGTTTGTTCAAGCGCCTTCATGATTTGTTCGCGTTCGATTTTGTCCAAATACTCGTGCAGCGGCAGGTTGCGCTCGCCAAGGGTGATCGATTCGGCTGAAGCCTCGCTGCCATTTTCGGTGAGATACAAATCCTGCTTAGAAATCGTGTTGCCATCACACAGCGCGATCGCGCGTTCGAGAATATTTTCTAGCTCACGGACGTTGCCCGGGTAATCGTAATCCGCAAGCGCGCGCCGCGCGTCGTCCGCCAGCGTTGGTAAGGGCAGTGCCGCTTGCTGTGAGAGTTGCGCCATCATCGTCGCGACCATCAACGGTATGTCCTCTGGTATCTCGCGCAGGCTGGGCATTTTGAGTTCGATCACGTTCAAGCGATAGAACAAGTCCTGCCGAAACTCTCCGGTCTGCACCTTCTCGCCCAGGTTTTTGTGTGTGGCGCTGATGATCCGAAAGTCAATCGCCTTCTCCGTGGTGTCGCCAACTCGGCGCACTTTCTTCTCTTGAATGACGCGCAGCAGTTTTACCTGCATCGCCAGCGGCAGATCGCCGACCTCATCGAGGAACAACGTACCGCCATCGGCCGCCTGCAAAAAACCATCGCGATCGGCGTCCGCCCCGGTGAATGCGCCACGACGGTAACCAAAAAACTCACTCTCCATCAAATTTTCCGGAATCGCACCGCAGTTCACCGCGACAAATTGTGCATCGCGCCGCGCGCTGTCCTCGTGCATCAATCTTGCCGCCACCTCCTTACCGGTGCCGGATTCACCGGTGATATAAACCGGCGCCTGGCTGCGGGCAAGTTTGGTGATCATCTCGCGCGCGCGCGTCATCGGTGCCGAATCTCCCAACAAACGGGTGTGCACATGTGCTGGAAAGCTGCCCGTGGTTCTCGCGGCGCTGACGCGTTCGGGTGCGCTTGTTTTCTTCTGCTGTCGGTCAACCGGTCTTGGCAAATTCAGCGCAGAGGTCACGACCTCGCGCAACTGCTTGAGCTGTATCGGTTTGGCGAGATAGTCGAACGCGCCCGCCTTGAGTGCTGCCACGGCGTTCTCGGTCGAGCCAAAGGCGGTAATTACCGCTACTGGTGTGTTGCCGTATTTTTCTGCGATGTGCGAGAGCACCATCAAGCCATCGCCATCGGGCAGCCGCATGTCGGTCAGACAAAGATCGTAACTGCGCTCCGCAAGGCGCGACTTGGCGTGCGCACAAGTGTCGGCACTATCGGCTTCGATACCCATGCGCATCAGCGTCAACACCACGAGCTCGCGGATATCCGCCTCGTCATCAACCACCAACACGCGCTTTTCGTGAGAACTGGCCATCAGGCTGCCGCCCCTTTCATGGAGAGTCGAAATTTTGCACCAGAATGATCTGCCGAAACTTCCACCACACAATCGAGCGTCGCACCATTGACGTCTGCCAACTCGCGTGCGATGTAGAGTCCCAGGCCAGTGCCCTTCGAGTCGGTGGTAAAGAACGGCTCGAACAAATGTTGCTGGACATCGGTAGCAACACCCGGCCCGTCATCGGCGATATCAAATAGCACTCTCTCGCCTTTCGCTTTCGTATACACACTCAGTCGCACCGAACCCGGCTGCATGGTGGCAAACCGGGTCGCGTTGCGCATCAAGTTCCACAACACCTGATCTAAGTGTGCGCGGTCAAACGTGGCCGATAAGCCCCACGAAATGTTGACGGCAAAGGCATCCTCCGGACGTTTCTCATTCGCGCAAAATTCCCGGACAAACCGCGGCAAAAAGACCGACATGTCGATCACCTCCGGATGCGCTCGATCACGCCGATTCAAATACAGAACTTCCTCAACCAATCGATCCAGACGGTGGGCGTTTTCTTGGATGATGGTCAGTAGCCGCGCGTCCTCTCGCGTTCGATTGCTGTCTTCTTCAAGCAACTCCGCCGCATGATTAATCGACGACAACGGATTGCGAATCTCGTGCGCAATAGAAGCCGTCAGGCGGCCAAGCGCGACTAGCTTCATTTGCTGCGCCTGCGCGCGAATCCTCGACGCGTCTTCTAAAAACACCACCGTCGGTGATACTTCGGCATCTCCCACGGCAACAAAGCGTAACTGGTAGTCACGCTGCGATGATGCATCGCGCACAATTGCGAAAATTCGCTCCCGATCGGCACGCCACTCGCCTAGCAGGTGACTGAGTTGCGGCGCGACATCTGCCAGCGCGCGACCACTCGAGCCACGCAGGCCGGCCACAATCTCGGCAGATTGCGGGTTGTGCTGACGGATGACACCAAGTTCATCGACAACCACAAACCCGTCTTGCATGTCGCGGATGACCAACTCGTTAATTTGGGCGAGATTGGCCAAATCCACACCGCGTTTTTCGGCAACCTGTGCAGCACCTCGCGCGTACGCGGCAAGCGTATAGCCCAACCCGGCGATCACAAAATAGCCCGACGCGAGCATGCCGCTGGGAACAAACTCGGCCGCGTTTGCGTCACCATACAAGAACTGCCAAAGTTGCTCGAACAACACCGCCAACGAGGCCACAGCCGCATGAAAAAACGCGAGCCTGCCGTGTGAGACCAGCGCCGCCGCCGCGAGAGAGACCAGCAACAACATACCAATACCGCTACGCGTGCCGCCCGATGCATGCATGATGAGGGTCAGCATCGACACGTCTACCAGCACTTGTGTCGAGAGTTGAATCGTCGCGGACGGCAGCCGAAACTGGGTTGCCAGAACGAGCGCGATCGACATGACCAAATAGCTACCGAGCCCGGCAGCCGCGATTCCCGGCGAAACGCCACCAATTACCGGGATGCTCTTAAACCCCCAGAAAATCACGGCGAGCACCAACACCACAATCAGCCGATAGACCGCAAACGACGTCAGCGTGCGCCATGCACTTTCGGGTGACTCAAAGGCGGTGTCGGCATCATTGCCGATGGCCCGCGACGAGTTATCGATCAACGCGGCGGCGCGCATTTTAACGTGGGCGATTTGCGCAGTTGTCAGGGTCCGCGCAACTGTACTTGCCACGTTGTCCGGCCAACTCGCATGCTTCCGACACCGGCAGATGGACGCCACAACGACTGCACTGATACATTTGTTCGGGTGCGATAGATCGCGGCGGCGCGGCGCCGTCGCCGCTACCGTTAACGCGACCGTCAATGTCCCTGCCCTTTCGCCTGCCCGCACCCATCCGCTTGGCAAAAAACAACAGCCAGACAATCACACCGATCAAAACAAAAAACAGGACTTTTCCCATACGCGATTAGATGACACTTTCTAGGACTTCAGTGAAGCGGAATTGTGCGCGTAGTGTGGAGGATTGTGCGCATTTTGTCGCGCGGAAGCGCACTCGCGCCAACCAAGCAACACGTACAATTTAATAAACTCGTTTTTTGACGGCCGTCTTCAAGCACTTTTGCCGGAAAACGCCCGCCGCTATTGGTCTTTTAACATTGGCGCACCCACAAATCGCAAAATGGCCGTCGTTTCAGCGCGCTACCACAAAGCTTACGCCCCTGCTAGATGCCAGTCCGTCGCAATCTCAATTCGCTTCGATGTGCTGCCTCTAGCCGTCGCTGACTAACTAGCGGCGACGACGAGATGAAAAGCCGACTCAACTACGTAGATGGCGCGTCCACGCCCAAGCCACCGAGTCGCCTATTTTTCGACGAACGCGCGCTCAATAACAAAGTGTCCGGGCGTACTCATGTTGCCCTCGTCCCAGCCGCGCGCTTCAAACATGATTCGTAGGTCACGCAGCATCTCCGGGCTGCCACAAATCATCACGCGATCGGTTTCCTTATTAATCGGTGGCAGTCCGATATCGGCTTGCAGCTTGCCAGTCTCAATTAAATCAGTCACCCGCCCTTGATGACGAAACGGCTCGCGCGTTACCGTTGGGTAATAAATAAGCTGATTTTGTACCTGTTCACCAAAAAACGCGTTGTTCGGCAATTCAGTCTGCAAGAAATTATCGTAGGCCAATTCCGCAACGCGCCGGACGCCATGAACCAAGATGACGCGTTCAAACTGTTCATACGTCTCAGGGTCCTTGATGAGGCTCATGAATGGCGCCACGCCGGTACCAGTCGAAAGCAAATACAGATTTTTGCCGGGCAACACGTTTTGCAAAATGAGTGTGCCGACGGCCTTGGAATTAACCAACAGCGTGTCACCGACTTGAATGTCCTTTAGTCGCGAGGTCAACGGACCAGCAGGCACTTTAATGGACAAGAATTCCAACGTCTCTTCGTAGTTCGCTGACACCATCGAGTAGGCGCGCATCAGTGGCTTTTGATCGACCTCAATACCGATCATCGTGAATTGACCATTAAGGAAGCGGAAGGACGGATCGCGCGTGGTCGTCAGGCTGAACAACGTATCCGTCCAATGGTGGACGGTGAGGACGCGCTCTTGGAAAACATTGGCCATATTCAGTGATCAAGAAACTGCAAAAAAAATCTTCCAGCCGCAGCGCAGAAGTTGCTGCGAAAGCTAGATGGTTGGTCTAGCCGACCGGAATCGGTACCCCGCAACCGAATATTAAACGGCGAGTGACGGATGTGTTCGGCTGGTGTGTTCGGCTGGTGTGAGCGGCTTGTGTGAGCGGCCGGTGTGGTCGGCTGATTTGGTCATTTGCATGTAGCCTGACAGCACAGCGCCGAATTCAGATTTCGTTGACTAACTCTGTACGGTCGCTTGAATTTGATTGCGCTTCCTGCCAAGCCAACAAAAAACGCCGCTCACGGCCTAACTGCGAACAAGTCCGCTTAAAAGCGCCTTTCTACTGCAAACAGCGTCAATTCTAGCAGAGCCTCTTTGTGTGGGGATTCCGCCAACGCTGCGATCGAGGCTCTTGCAGTGTCTGCCTCGCGGTGCGCAGCCGCTCGCGCATATTCGATGGCACCGGTGGCGCGGATGGCTGCAATCACCGCCTCCATATTGCTTCGGTCAGCGTTGGCAATCGCCTTGCGCACAACACTACGCTCGGCATCATCGCCATTGCGGATTGCGTAAATCAGCGGCAATGTAGGCTTGCCTTCTGCCAAATCGTCCCCCAAATTCTTACCCGTTTCGTTGGCGTCACCGGAATAGTCAAGCACGTCGTCGATCAGTTGAAAGGCGGTGCCTAAATGCATCCCATAGTCAGCCAAAGCACGCTCTTCCGCACTGGTTGCCCCACCCAAAATTGCGCCAACCCGAGTCGCCGCTTCAAATAATTTGGCGGTCTTATACCGAACCACACGAAAGTACTTCTCTTCGTCAGTATCGGGGTCGCCCACGTTTAGCAGCTGAAGAACCTCACCCTCAGAGACAATGTTAGTGGCCTCGGCCATCACTTCCATGACCCGCATGGAGCCGACCTCAACCATCATCTGAAACGCACGAGAGTAGAGAAAGTCGCCTACTAACACCGACGCCGCGTTGCCAAACAACGCGTTGGCGGTATCGCGCCCGCGCCGCAGCGATGATTCGTCAACGACGTCGTCGTGTAACAGCGTGGCAGTATGAATGAACTCAATCACTGCAGCCATTTCCCTTGCATGCTCTGGCTTAGCGGAAAAGTGACCGCCCGCTAACAGCACCAACACAGGGCGCAGCCGCTTGCCGCCCGAGCCAATGATGTAATTTGAAATCTGATTAATTAGCACCACATCCGACGCGAGACGGCGGCGGATGACACTATCGACCGCTGTCATGTCGGCATCGATAACGCGGCGAATATTCTCTAATTTAATGGGGTTTTGGGGCTGGTTCATCCGTCGTGGCGCGATTATGCGGGGCCTGGCTGCTGGCAAGCAACGCTAAGCCCCTGTTTTGACGTCAAAAATTGGTTTGACGAGGTTTTGTGAGACCAGTATAATAACGAGTTCTGTCAAGCACTTGTACGTCGTCTTGAATCAACTCTTCACAAGTCGCGTTTGAACAGAAACAAACAACCTTTTTGGAGTTTAACCATGTACGCGGTCATAA
>JACMOJ010000396.1 GCA_014378085.1 Burkholderiales bacterium
GCGGACTCCGCAACTATTCGCAACCAGCGCTGATGGCATATGAACAATTGACCGCGCTGGGGCGAGAGTTCAACGCCAATAACGCGACGTATTTTCGTGATCAGATTGCGGAGGGAAAACCCGACGATATCGCGGTCATGCTTTACACCTCCGGCACCACCGGAAAGGCCAAAGGGGTATCGCATACCCACGCAGCGCTGATCCACACCGCAAATGTCCTTGTTGACTTTGATGGCATCACCGAGAACGATAATGTTCTGTGTTATTTGCCGATGGCGTGGGTGGGAGATTTTTTGTATTCCTATGGGCAGTCGTACGTGACCGGCCTCTGCCTCAATTGCCCGGAATCGACGGATACCGTGATGGAATGTTTGCGCGAAATTGGGCCTACGTATTATTTTGCGCCGCCACGTGTTTACGAAAATATTCTTACTCAGGTAATGATCAGGATCGAAGATGGGACCCCGCTGAAACGGTGGATGTTTCACTACTTCATGGATATCGCGCGGCGCGTGGGCATCAGGGTGTTGGACGGGAAGAAAGATGTCAGCCTGATCGATCGACTTCTTTACGGCCTCGGTGAACTGCTGGTCTACGGGCCAATGAAAAATGTACTTGGTCTCTCGCGGATTCGGGTTGCTTATTCTGGAGGCGAAGCGATCGGACCCGATTTGTTCAATTTTTATCGCTCTATGGGCATCAACTTAAAGCAACTTTACGGGATGACCGAAACCTGCGTGACAGTGTGTATGCAGAAATCGGGTGACGTAAAGCTAGGGACTGTCGGTGCGCCCATGCCCGGCGTGGAGGTTCGCCTTAGTGCGGATAGCGAAGTACTGGTGCGGTCCAAAGGCATGATGAAGGAATACCATCGCCAACCTGGAGCGTCTAAAAGCGCGATCAACGCCGAAGGATTTTTCCTTACCGGAGATGCCGGATTTTTCGATACCGATGGCCATCCCATCATCATCGACCGCGCCAAGGATGTGGGGCGCCTGGCGGATGGCAGCTTGTTCGCGCCAAAATACATCGAGAACAAACTCAAGTTTTTCCCATATGTCAAAGAAGCGGTGGCGTTCGGCGACGGAAGGGACCAGGTGACGGCAATGATCAATATCGGCGTGGCGGCAATCGGGGATTGGGCGGAACGTCGTAATTTGGTCTATGCGGGGTACGCGGATTTGGCCGCCAAGACCGAGGTTTATGCGCCCATTGCCGATTGCGTCGGTAAGGTAAATGCCGACCTCGCGGCCGACCCGAAGCTCGCGACCTCGCAAATTTCACGCTTTGTGATCCTGCACAAAGAGCTCGACGCAGACGATGGCGAGTTGACGCGTACGCGCAAGGTGCGACGCAATACCATCACGGAGAAATACGCTGTGATTGTAGATGCACTGTTTTCCACGGTCGACCATTGCGAGATCGAAGCGGCGATGAAGTTTGAGGACGGCCGTAGCGGCGTTGTGCGCGCAGATTTGAGAATTGGGGTGGCAAAAACAAGTGCGTCGAATCAAGCCGCAACTGTTGCCAGGAAGGCCGCCTGATGACTGCGGGCGCAAAGCCTGTGACGGCGGGCACCGGCGACACGAACGCAATGGCCACCGTCCAGCAGCGCAAAATCGGCGCCGTCATCCTCGAACTCGAAAACATTTCATTGGCGTTCGGCGGCGTGCAGGCGCTCTCCGATATCAGTTTTGATGTGCGCGAACACGAGATCCGCGCCATCATTGGCCCCAATGGTGCGGGCAAGAGTTCGCTGCTGAACGTCATTAAC
>JACMOJ010000397.1 GCA_014378085.1 Burkholderiales bacterium
CGTTACGTGCCAGAACACTTCACAATCGGGGTCGAGTTCTGTGAAGGTACGGTCAAACCAGTCTTGCCCTGCCAATACGCCATCTACGCGCGTCATGACGCTGGCGACCGCCGGCTTATCCGCAGCAATGAGCTTCGCCGTAAGGTCGCCCGTCCCGATGTCCTCGGCGAGCGCCAGCGTCACGTCACGGGTCACGGCGATTTCGAGGTCGTGCCAAAAGTGATCGGTGATCTCTGGAGTTGTAGGTTCGGCCGGTTTTGACACGTTTTACCTTGAAATGTTGGGGGACATACGCATATACATGCTGATATAGGTGCTTAGGGAAGAACTTTGAGGCGAAATTCGGGACTAGCGTTGGGGCGCTTTGAGAAGAGCGTCAACGCAATCTGTAGCACTGTAGAACGCAAACTAAAAGATACCGTAAATGACACAAATGAGGATATCACGCTATGCGAACTGACAAGCTCACCACGCGGTTCCAGCAAGCCCTTGCCGAGGCGCAGTCCAACGCGCTGGCCAACGACAATAGCTATATTGAGCCGCAGCATCTGCTGATGGCGTTGATCGACGATACCGACGGCGGCAACGCGTCGGTGCTATCGCGGGCCGGCGTTGCGGTGCCGAAGCTACGCAGCGCGCTCGAACAATCGATTAAGCGTCTGCCAAAGGTCGAGGGCACTGGCGGCGAGATATCGGGATCGCGCGACCTGACGAATTTGCTCAACTTGACAGATAAGGAAGCCAGCAAACGCGGCGACCAATTTATCGCTTCCGAATGGTTCCTGTTAGCCGCAGCCAATGACAAAGGCGAGTGTGGCCGCCTGCTGAAGGAACACGGTGCAACACCAAAGTCGCTCGAAGCGGCGATTCTGGCGGTGCGAGGCGCGGCAGCGGTAGATTCGCAAGATGCAGAGGGTCAGCGCGAGGCATTAAAAAAATACACGATTGACCTGACCGAGCGCGCCCGAATGGGAAAGTTGGATCCGGTCATTGGACGTGATGACGAAATTCGTCGGGCGATTCAGGTTTTGCAGCGGCGCACCAAAAATAATCCCGTCTTAATCGGTGAACCGGGTGTTGGCAAGACCGCGATTGTTGAAGGGCTTGCGCAACGCATCATCAATGGCGAAGTGCCGGAGAGCCTGAAGGGCAAGCGGGTGCTTTCGCTAGACATGGCAGCTTTGCTTGCCGGTGCGAAGTATCGTGGCGAGTTCGAGGAGCGCTTAAAGACGGTATTGAAAGAGTTGGCGCAAGACGAGGGCCAAACGATTGTCTTTATCGACGAATTGCACACCGTGGTTGGCGCGGGCAAAGCAGAAGGGGCGATGGACGCCGGCAATATGTTGAAGCCGGCGCTCGCCCGCGGTGAGCTGCATTGTATCGGTGCCACGACGCTGGATGAATATCGCAAGTACGTCGAGAAAGACGCGGCGCTTGAGCGGCGCTTCCAGAAAGTGTTGGTCAATGAGCCATCGGTAGAATCCACCATTGCTATCCTGCGCGGGTTGCAAGAAAAATACGAGCTTCACCATGGCGTTGAAATCACGGATCCTGCCATCGTCGCCGCCGCTGAATTATCGAATCGCTACATTACCGATCGTTTCTTGCCGGATAAAGCGATTGACTTGATAGACGAGGCCGCCGCGCGAATCAAGATGGAGATCGATTCCAAACCAGAAGTGATGGACAAGCTTGATCGACGTTTGATCCAACTCAAAATCGAACGCGAAGCGGTACGTAGAGAGAAGGATGAGGCTTCGCAAAAACGCTTCACGCTGATAGAAGAGGAAATTGATCGCGCCGAGCGTGAGTATTCGGACCTTGATGAAATTTGGAAGTCTGAAAAATCGCAGCTGCAAGGCACCCAACACATCAAAGAGGAGATTGAGCGGATCCGGGCGCAGATGGCCGACCTGCAGCGCAAGGGACAGTTCGACAAACTAGCAGAGCTGCAATACAGCAAACTTCCGCAACTTGAGGCACGCCTTAAACACGCAGAAACCGACGACTCAAAGCCCGCCAAAATGCAGCTGCTGCGCACCCATGTCGGCGCAGAAGAAATCGCTGAGGTTGTCTCGCGCGCCACCGGCATTCCAGTCTCAAAAATGATGCAGGGCGAACGCGAAAAACTAGTGCATATGGAAGCCAAACTGCATGAACGGGTGATCGGCCAGGATGAGGCCGTTAGACTCGTCTCGGACGCCATCCGACGCTCGCGGGCTGGGTTAGGTGACCCCAATCGTCCTTATGGCTCGTTCCTATTTTTGGGGCCGACTGGTGTTGGTAAAACGGAATTATGTAAAGCGCTCGCGAATTTCTTGTTTGATTCCGAAGACCACATGATCCGTATTGATATGTCGGAATTCATGGAGAAACATTCGGTAGCGCGCATGATTGGTGCGCCGCCCGGTTATGTCGGATATGACGAAGGTGGCTATCTCACCGAGGCGGTGCGTCGCAAACCCTATTCGGTCATTCTGCTGGATGAAGTGGAAAAGGCGCACCCCGACGTGTTTAACGTGTTGCTGCAAGTGCTTGACGACGGCCGTATGACCGACGGACAGGGGCGCACGGTGGATTTCAAAAACACGGTGATTGTGATGACGTCTAACTTGGGGTCGCAGCAAATTCAAGCCATGTCAGGCTCAGACTATGGCGTGGTCAAGCTGGCGGTGATGGCGGAAGTCAAAAACTATTTCAAACCAGAATTTGTTAATCGTATCGACGAAGTGGTGGTGTTCCACGCGCTCGATGGGGCCAACATCGCATCTATCGCGAAAATTCAACTGGCCGGATTGGTGGGACGCTTGGCGGCGATGGAGCTCCAACTCGATGTGAGTGCCGCCGCAATGGCAGAAATTGCCAAGGCTGGATTTGACCCGGTGTATGGCGCGCGACCCTTGAAACGCGCCATTCAGCAACAAATTGAGAACCCGCTCGCCAAGGCAATCTTGGAAGGTAAGTACCCGCCCAATTCAGTGGTTCATGTCGCGCTGCAAAATGGCGGTGTCGTGTTTTCCTGA
>JACMOJ010000398.1 GCA_014378085.1 Burkholderiales bacterium
CCAGCGGGCGCGCCGAATCAGGTGATGGGTGTTTTTCACAGTGACCTGGTTGGAATACAGGCGAGGGTACTTAAGGAACTCGGCTCAAAACATGTGATGGTGGTTCACGGCGTAGACGGTCTCGATGAAATTACGCTCTCCGGGCCGACGATGGTGGCCGAGCTCAAACATGACTTTGTTACGGAATTCAAGATTGAACCAAAGCAATTTGGGTTGGACACAGCGCAAATTGAAGCTATCAAGGCGACGGATAAAAACGCCTCGAAAGAAATGGTGCTGGCTGTATTGGACAATCAGCCAGGCCCGGCGAAGGACATTGTTATGCTCAATGCCGGTGCCGCGATTTATGTCGCCGGTATAGCCAATGACCTTTGGGGAGGTGTGACGAAGGCGCGCGAAATGATTGAATCCGGGAAAGCGCGGGCAAAGCTGGACGCACTGGTGAAATTTTCCACAGCCATTTAGTGGCCTGGGTTTCTTCAAAGCATTTCGGAATAATTAAGCATGTCAGATATTCTGCAAAAAATACTCGCGACCAAGCGACGAGAAGTAGACGAATCGAAGGCGAAGGTGTCGCAACCAGAGATTGAGGAGCGGGCGCGAAATATGCCGCCATCTCGTGATTTTATCGGGGCGATTCGGGCAAAACACGCGGCCGGAAAAGCGGCCGTGATCGCAGAAATCAAGAAAGCGAGTCCGAGCGCGGGCGTGTTTCGCTCGGGTCTATCGGCTGTGCACGCAACTTTTGATCCCGCCAGGTTTGCGGCAAGCTACGAAGCGCATGGTGCCGCCTGTCTTTCAGTCCTCACCGACCGCGATTATTTTCAGGGGTCAGCCGACGATTTAGTCGCCGCGCGTGCCGCTTGCCGGTTACCGGTGCTTCGGAAGGATTTTGTTATCGATCCTTACCAAATCTTCGAGGCACGCGCGATGGGTGCGGATGCGGTACTTTTTATAATGGGCGCTGCGCCTATCGCAAAATTTCTGGATTGGGAAGCGCTGGCGACGTCGTTGGGCTTGTGCGTATTGGCAGAGTCCCATCTCGAGGCGGAATTATTGCAGGCATTGGCGCTTAAAACGCCTTTAATTGGTATCAACAATCGTGATCTTACGCAATTTACGACTAATATCGATATTACGATGGCGCTGAAGCGGCACATTCCCGCAGAGAGAATTGTCATCACGGAAAGTGGAATTTGCAATGCGGGCATCGTTGCGAAAATGTCGGCTGCCGGCGTCAGGACCTATCTCATAGGCGGCGCGTTGATGGAAGCGGAAGAACCGGGCGCTGCATTGGCTTCTTTGTTTGAAGGCACACTTGTGTAACTTGCGTATGACGTGAGCGCCCACGAAATTGCGCTTGCCAGATGTTGCGTAAACGCAACATGGCGCCTTCCGCGCGGCAAATTTCACAGTGAGCACTTGAGCAAGCGCGCCAAATTTGGCAATATGGCGGCAGTTTCTCAAAAATTTTGGCAAGACGATTGCGGGAGAGGTTGCTACAGGGCGAAAGCCATTAGGCGTAACGCACTAGTAGCATGCTCGCTCCCGGAACGTTCATATTGTGAAGAACTAGAAAGCATCAACTTAACCCTAAGGAGATTTGTGATGAACAAGAAATTGATCGCCCTTGCTGTCGCTGGCGCAACATTCGCCCCGATTGTTATGGCTCAAACCGCTAACCCTGTGACCCTTTATGGCCGCATATGGGTTATGGCCAACAGCATTAAAGCAGACACTGGCGCGACGACGTTGTCGACCAGAACCACGATAGTGGATGAGTCATCCCTGATCGGCATTCGCGGCACGGAAGATCTCGGTGGCGGTCTGAAGGCGTGGTTCCAACTTGAGTCGTCGGCTCCTCCAGATGCGGGCGGCGGCACTTTCGGTAGTCGCAATAGTGGTGTTGGCTTGCAAGGCGGCTTCGGTACCGTGGTTCTCGGTAGATGGGATAGCCCGTTCAAATTGTCGGCAATTTTCGTCGATCCTTTTGGCCAAAACACAATCGGTAACCAGTTGGCAATTGTTAACCAGGGCGATTTTAATCGCCGTGAAAACAACATGATCCAATACTGGACGCCTAACCTGAGTGGTTTCTCTGCTCGCTTCATGTACGGCGCCAATGAAGGCAAAACAGCAGTAGCAAATCCAAATAACGTTAGCTTCAGTCTTGACTATGCAGCTGGCCCGTTCAGAATTAACTACGCGCGCGAAGAGCACAAAGACACGCGCGGCAACGTGGTAACTGGCGGCGTAAAAGAAAAAGGCGACAACCTTGCGGCTACCGCAGTCTTTGGTCCATTTAAGCTTGGCGCACTTGCCCAGCGATTCGATGCAACTGGTCGTACGAAGCGCAATGCATATTTTGTTGCGGGTACGTACACTGTCGGCATGCATGAATTCATGGGTACCTACGGACGTAATCGGGATGGTGCCTTTACTGTGGCAGCGGGTGTGGCAAGCCCACTTGAGCCGAAAAGCAAGCAGGTCGGACTGGGTTATAACTATAACTTCTCGAAGAGAACGACGTTTATGGCTCGCTATGTGAACATGGTGAATAATGGTGCATCTAACAACAGCACGGCTGCTTTTGGTCTGCCAGCACTTGCACTTAGCAACGACCCTAAGGGCTTTGGTGCGGGTTTCCGTCACACGTTCTAAATCGTTTGGTCCAAACGATTTAAGCGAAAACGGGCACCTTCGGGTGCCCGTTTTTTTAGGAAAATGTATAAATGAACTTGGTTGATCGATTGATTTGTGAGTTGGACGCCGGCCTGAAAACGGTTTTTGCGAAAGCGCACGCCGATCGCCCCTTGCCCAAACCAGACCGTGGCGTGCAAACCGAATCAGGAGCATCTTTACAGCCAAAAGCCCGTGCGGAATCGATCCGACTGATGCGCGTCAATCATTGCGGTGAAGTTTGTGCGCAGGCGCTATACCAAGGTCAGGCGTTGGTCGCAAAAGACGCAGCGGTTAAAAATCTATTGGTTGCTGCGGCCAAAGAAGAGCATGACCATCTGGCGTGGTGTGACGCACGATTGGCAGCCTTGGGAGGCGGCAGCAGTCGCCTTGCGCCGGTTTTTTACGCCGGGGCCTTCGGCTTGGGTGTCGTATCCGGTTTACTCGGCGACAAATGGAGCTTGGGGTTCCTGGTCGAAACAGAGCGTCAAGTTGAGGCGCATTTGCACGACCATCTTGGTCGCATTTCCGCTAATGATACGGAGAGCCGTGCGATTCTTGAAGCCATGCGCGACGACGAGATCCGTCACGGCCAAGCCGGGCTGGCACACGGTGCCGCGCCACTGCCGATGCCAGTAAAGGCGGCGATGCGCGGCTTTTCCAAAGTTATGACGACCTCGACTTACTTTGTATGATCTGTCGTGAGTTGCAGCTGTGTGGCTTTAGCAACTGCAGCCACAATTTCAAAATCGTGGGTGACTTTTGCGGTTTTCGCGAGCATGGCCGACGCTGAGCAATAAACTTCGGCCGATAGCTTGATCGCCCGCTCGACTTTATCGGGTTTCAACCCGTCGCCGGTAACAATAAAATGGAAATGAATTGACGTAAAGACCTTTGGGTCAGTGAGTGCTCGCTCGGCTTGAAGTTCAACAACGCAATCTGTGACGGGTTCGCGGCTTTTTTTGAGGATATGCACAACGTCGTAAGCGCTACATGCACCTGTCCCGAGGAGTACTGTTTCCATGGG
>JACMOJ010000399.1 GCA_014378085.1 Burkholderiales bacterium
ATTGAAATCGCAATCGTAGACATAGCCTTGGTAGTCGACGGATAACAACGAGCGGCACATCACACTGTCCAAGTTGTGCTGCTGGAAATTGGCCACTAGCAAATCCATGTAGCCCTCAAACTCGCCCTTGGATATTAGGGTCGAGCCGAACCGTTGAATCGGCATATTGGTAATCGTAAACAAGTGGTTAAACACGATCCCAAAATTTGCTTGCAACAGACGGTGGTAGTCCGCTTCCAGCGCTTCTTGAGGCGGCGGTAGTTTTGCGCCTTGCGGGTTGTAAACCAAGTTCAACACCAGACCGCTATCGGGCAGGCCATAACCCAGCGGATTGAGTTTCTTGAGGCCCGCAATCGAGGCATCAAATACGCCTTCGCCGCGCTGTTTATCGACGTTTTCCTGCGAGTAACAGGGCAACGACGCCGAGACCTCCACTTGCTGGTCGGCTAGGAATTGCGCAAGACCTTCAAAGCCTGGCTCTGACAAGATGGTCAGGTTGCAGCGGTCAATCACCCGCACGCCGGCGGTTCTTGCGGCCACTACCAGCCGCTCGAAATGGTCATTCATTTCTGGCGCGCCGCCGGTCAAATCTAGCGTGGCTACCTTTGCGGCTTGCATGAATGCAATGACGTCATCGATTGTCTCGCCCGACATCATTTCCTTGCGATCCGGGCTCGCGTTGACGTGGCAATGAAAACACGCTTGATTACACTTGTAGCCAAGATTGACCTGCAAGGTGTCCAGTGCTTTGCGGCGAATGTGCGGGAAGCCGCGCGATTTCATCAGATGCAGAGTTTGGTGCATGTCGATTCTAGAAAAGAGTTGAGTGGCCGGAGTTGCTTGAATTGGTACGCGAACTTCTACCGATCAGATGCAATGTTAGTCGCCGGTTTTCAGAGAACCTAACACCCAAACGCCCCGCCCTAGCGCAAACCGCGCACGACGGCTTAGTGATTTTTGACCTTCGCCACCACCGCGGCCGCCGTGATGCCAAAGTGTTTATAAAGCACGTCGGCCGGCGCGGATTCACCGAAGCTATCAATGCCGATAACGTCGCCTTCCAGACCGACATATTTACGCCAAGTGTCAGTAATGCCCGCTTCGACAGCGATGCGACGTACACCCGTCGGCAAGACGCTCTCGCGGTAGTCCGCACGCTGTCGATCGAATTCAAATGTTGAAGGCATGGACACCACTCGCACGTGAATGTTCTCCGCCGCCAGAAGCTTTTGTGCCTCCGTGGCCAGCGAGACTTCGGTGCCAGTGGCAATAATCACCGCCGCGAGTTCTCCGACCTCTTTTGATAACACGTAGCCGCCGCGCGCCACGTTTGCCAACACCTCCGCATCGCGCTCTTGGAACGGTGAATTTTGACGCGAGAAAATAAGGCAGGTTGGGCCGTCGTGTCGCGCTAACGCGTGACGCCAAGCCGCGGCGGCTTCGACGGTGTCACACGGGCGCCAAAGGTCCATGTTGGGAATTAGGCGAAGACTGGCGACGTGCTCGACTGACTGATGGGTCGGGCCGTCTTCGCCCAAGCCGATCGAGTCGTGCGTAAACACACAAATATTACGAATCTTCATCAGCGCCGCCATCCGCAACGCGTTGCGCGAATAGTCGCTAAAGGTCAAAAACGTCCCGTGGTACGGCACAAAGCCGCCATGCAGGGTCAGGCCATTGGCGATCGCCGCCATGCCGAATTCGCGCACACCAAAATTGATGTAGTTACCGCCGTGATCTGCACTCAGCGGTTTGCTGCCGCTCCAGTTGGTGAATACCGAACCGGTTAAGTCCGCCGAGCCGCCGATCATCTCTGGCATGGTTAAGGCGTAGGCTTCGATGGCAAATTGCGATGCTTTGCGCGTGGCAACGGTTTCCGCTTTTTCGACTGACTTCGCTATCAGCGTATTTCCGGTTAACGCAAAACTAGCTGGCAAATCGCCCTGCATGCGACGCTTGAATTCGGCCGCCAGCGCGGGCTCGGCGTGTTCATAGGCAGCGAACGCCCCATTCCAACGCGCCTCCAACGCCGCCCCTTTGTGGGTGGCGTCCCACGCATCGTAGATATTCTGCGGAATCTCAAATCGCGCATGTTTCCAGCCGAGCGCCTCACGTGTGGCCGCAACTTCCTTGTCACCCAGCGCCGCACCGTGCACTTTGTCCGACCCGGCCAAATTGGGGGAGCCTTTGCCGATGACCGTTTTGCAGCAGATCAGCGTTGGTTTGTCGGATTGCTCTTTTGCTTCTAGGATCGCGGCGTTGATTTGCGCGGGGTCGTGTCCATCCACATTGGGGATCACATTCCAGCCATAAGACGCAAATCGCATCGGCGTGTTGTCGCGAAACCAGCCCTCGACCTTGCCATCAATGGAGATGCCATTGTCGTCGTAGAACACAATTAGTTTGCCCAAGCCTAATGTGCCGGCGAGTGAACAAACTTCGTGTGAAATGCCTTCCATCATGCAGCCGTCGCCGACAAACACATAGGTGTAGTGGCCGACAACGTTGTGGCCGGGTCGGTTAAAGGTGCGCGCGAGCTCGCGTTCAGCAATCGCCATACCGACGGCATTGGCCAGTCCCTGCCCGAGCGGACCGGTGGTGGTCTCGACACCAGGCGTAATGCCAACCTCGGGATGGCCCGGCGTTTTGGAATGTAACTGACGAAACGACTTGATATCGTCCATCGACAAGTCATACCCGCTGAGATGTAACAACGAATAGATCAGCATCGAACCGTGGCCGTTGGACAACACAAACCGGTCGCGATCCGCCCAATGCGGGTTTTTGGGATTGTGGTTCAGGTGATGTCGCCACAGCACCTCGGCGATTTCCGCCATTCCCATCGGTGCACCGGGGTGTCCCGAATTTGCCTTCTGAACCGCATCCATGGAAAGAACGCGAATGGCGTTGGTGATATCAATGCGGGAGGCTTGGGTCATGGCAATCTGGGAAGGACAAAGAATGGGCAGGAGGGGGCAGGAGGGGGTAGGAGGGGGTAGGAAGAAACGCGCGGCAACGGTCGTGCGGCGTTGTCTTAGCGTAGCGGTGTTGCAGCAATTATAATTTAGTCGCTGTCTCCGCCCCCCATTTTTGTTCGCCCGCACCATTGGTTGGCGCGCCCAGATGTCACACCAACACGATCGGAGCTTTTTATGCGCGGCCTGCACATTTTTGCGGATTTCTACAACTGCCCCAAGGGCAAACACATGGTTTCAGCCAAAGCGCTGCGCCAGTTATGTATCAGCGCCTCAGAGGCGGCGGGTTTGACCGTGTTAGGTGATCATTTTTACCAATTTGTCGGCGTTGACGACACGCAAGCTGGCGGTGCCACCGGCGCTCTGGTGCTCGCGGAGTCGCATTTGGCCGTGCACACCTGGCCGGAGCGTGGCGGTGCGACGCTCGATATTTATGTGTGCAACGTGAGCGGCGACAACAGTCGCAAAGCCGAGGCGTTGTATGCAACGCTGCTTAAGGTGTTCGGGCCGACTGATGTGATGGTTGAGCGCGTTTTACGCGGCAAGGACCTACCTGCCAGCGACGCCGTGGCGCTTGCAGCGGCATAACTTGCGCCGCCTTAAAGAGCAATACAGAACGATAGAGAACGTTAAAAAGCGAGCTGGCTGGTGACTAAAATTCGACTCGACGAGCGCCTCACGAATACTGCAGGGGTGTATTTTGATGCGGCATCGCGCATTGCGTCCCATCAGTCAGCCTACCAGCTAATCGAAATTTTTCAGTGCGCAGATCTGGGGCGTTTGATGCGTATTGGCGGCGTCAACATGACGTCCGAACGAGATGAATTTTTTTACCACGAAAGCCTTATTCATCTTGCGGCAACTGCGCATCCGAATCCGCAGCGCGCGCTCATCATCGGCGGCGGGGACGGTGGCGCAGCTGAGGAATTGCTCAAACATCCTATCGCGGAGTGCCAATTGTGTGAGTTGGACGCGGATGTGGTCAGACTTTCACGCGAACACCTGCAATCAATTCATGGAAACACGTTTGACGATCCGCGCCTGCAGTTACACATCGGCGATGGGGCCGCGTTTGTAAAAGCGTTCGTATCCACCAAGGCGCTTGTACCCACTACGGCGCTCGCAGCGACCACGCCGGCATCAACTGGCTTTGATTTGATCTATCTTGATTTAACGGATCCCATTGGAGAGACGGCCCAATTGTACGAAGCGCCATTTTTTGCCGACTGCAAAGCCGCCATGGCGATTGGCGGCGCGTTAGTGCTGCATATTGGCTCACCGTTCTCCCACCCGGATCGGGTTAGTGAAACCATCGCCAATTTACGCAAGCAGTTTCGGTTTGTCGCGCCCTATTTCGTGCACATACCCACCTATGGCGCGACGTGGGGCTTCGCCGTGGCCTCAGACACGCTCGATGTCCGTGCGGTCAGCGCAAATACATTGCATACCCGCCTCACTGAGCGGCGCATCGGTAGCCGCCAATACTACGATGCCGACACCCACCACGCCATGCTCGTGCTGCCCCCTTACATCAAATCACTCGTCGGCTGACGCGGTATATTGTGCGCATGGAAAAACCACCTTCAGACAATCGTCGTAAACGCCGCACCAGCGCGCGAGTCTGCTTGGTTGTGATTAGTGCCGCGGCAATCGCGACGTTGGTGGGCTGCGCGCAGGATGAGACGCGACGAGATGTCTACGCCAACAAAGACGACTGTCTTGCCGACTGGGGAAATAGCCCGGCAGACTGTGAGCCTGCGTATGACCACCCGCATTCGCGCGGGGCAAACACCGCCTACTACGGCCGCCCCTACATCTATGGCGGCAGCGCCGGTTCTCCCTCGCGCACTGGTAAGACAATCGGATCAAGCTCCAGCACCTCACGTAGCGGATTTGGTTCCAGCGGCAAGTCTGCATCGAGTAACGGCGGATGACCTCCGTTGAGACGTTAACGACGTTTGATGAACATGACCGGAAGGGGCTTGCTGCGCTGTTGCGTGATGCGGTCGAAACCGGTGCCTCGGTCGGTTATGTGATGCCCATCAACGAAGCGGAAATCGCCGCCTTTTGGACGGGAGTATTCGAAGACGTAGCTTTAGGCAGACGCGCGCTATTTGTTGGCCGAGCAGACGGTGAGATTATTGGCTCGGTGCAAATTGAATTTGCAGGTAAGCCGAACGCACGCCACCGTGCAGAGGTTCAAAAAATGTTGGTCCACTCCACACAGCAACGCAAAGGCTTGGGTCGACAACTAATGCTGGCGGCCGAGCAGAGTGCGAGATCGAATAGACGAACCCTGTTGGTGCTTGATACCGAATCAGCCAGCGCCGGGCAGCACCTTTACGCGTCCTTGGGCTTTGTCGCGGCGGGCGAAATCCCGAAATTTGTGATTGGTACCAATGGCGGTTGGTCGCCTACGACGTACATGTACAAATTTCTCTAAAGCCATATGCAACGCGAACTCCTCATACCCCGACCCGACTGGCCCCAGAAGATGGAGGAAGTGGGTTTTGGGTTCCACTCAATTGACGGGATTTACTGGGACGAGCGGGCCTGTTATCAGCTCACCACCGGTGAGGTCGATATGCTCGAGTCGGTGACTAATGAATTGCACCAGATGTGTATCGACGCTGCGCAGCACGTCATCGATCAACAGCTACTCGATCAATTCGCTATCCCGCCGGAGTTTGTACCAGTGGTGCTCGACTCTTGGAATAAAGACGAGCCCACATTGTTTGGCCGATTCGATTTTTCATGGGACTGCAGGTCGCCACCGAAGATGCTTGAATACAACGCCGATACGCCAACGTCTTTGATCGAGGCAAGTGTTGCCCAATGGTATTGGCTACAGGACGTGAAAAAAGGTGCGGATCAGTTCAATAGCATTCATGAGCGGCTGATCTCGCGGTGGCAAGAAATTTCTGCGGAAGTCGGCATCAAAAGTATCCATATGGCGTGCGCTGGCGAAAGCGAGGAAGACGTCGGTAATCTGGATTACATGTGTGATGTCGCAACCCAGGCGGGTCTCACGCCACATTTCATCGACATCAGCCAGCTTGGCTGGGACGCGGTGGGCAAACGTTTTGTCGATGACCAAGATAACGAGATCGCGGCGTTATTCAAGTTCTATCCGTGGGAATGGATGGCGCGCGAGGCGTTTGGGCGCAATGTGGGGAGCACAACGACGCGATTTATCGAGCCCGCGTGGAAGATGCTGCTATCCAACAAAGCCATCCTGCCGATTCTGTGGGAAATGTTTCCCGAACATCCCAATCTGCTGCCGGCGTTTTTTACACCGCAGAAGTTTGCGAGTGATTACGTAAAGAAGCCATTACTGTCACGTGAGGGCGCGAATATCAACATCCACACCGCAAGTGGCGAGGTGGCAACCGGTGGTGAATATGGTGAGGAAGGGTTTATTTACCAGGCTTACCATCCGCTGCCAAACTTCGCGGCCAATGGGGAAGACAACTACATGGTTGTCGGCAGCTGGGTCATTGGTGGTGAGGCGGCGGGCATCGGTATTCGCGAGGACGAGTCACCCATTACAAAAAACACCAGCCGATTCTTGCCGCACTACTTTGTTTGACACATTTTTGAATATTGAGAGGTTGTTATGGCGCGTTATCAATTACTCGAATCGTTTGCAGGGTTCGATGACTTTCTGGTCTACCTCAGCATCGCGGCAGCACTGCTTGCGGTGTTTGTCGCCATCTATGTGCGCATTACCCCGTACCGCGAAATTGCTCTGATTCGCGACGGCAACGCGGCGGCGGCCTTCAGCCTGTCGGGCACCATCATCGGCATGGTGTTGCCACTTTCTTCAGCGGTGCAGAACAGCGTTAACCTGATCGACTTAGGTGTCTGGTGCACGATTGCGCTGGTTGTACAGCTGGTCGTCTTCATGGTGGCGCGTATTGCGCTGCCGAATATTGTGCAAGACATCCCGGCGGGCAAACAAGCTTCGGGAATTTTTTTAGGCGCGATCTCGATTGCCGCAGGCTTGTTAAACGCGGCGGCGATGAGTTATTAGTAATGCATTCTGACCCAGCGCTTCCATTCGTCGAATAGTGCCGGATGGCGCGCAGCAATAACCGATTGTTCCCACATGGCCTCGGCATCGTGGGTGCGCCAATAGTCGTCGTGGGTCAGCGTGGCGATTCGCCCCCCGGCTTCCTCAAGGATGAGTGCGCCCGCCGCGTAGTCCCACGGCCGTTCGCCCGCGTGCAAAAAAATATCGATGCGCCCTGCGGCGAGATGACACCACTGTAGAACCGAGGCGCCGCTCTGGCTAACGTGGCGGCACGGTAAGTGGGCGCGAAGCGCCAATTGGAGCCTGCCGAGTCGTTTGAAGCGACCGATTTCTAGCCGGGATTCGCCGAGCTTCACGGCGGGCTGTGGTTTTAGCTTGCGCGATACACCTGATTTTTCGACCATCGTTGCGCCGCCGCCCTGCGCCGCAAAAAACAGTTCGTCGAGATTGGGGTCGTAGACCAAGCCAAACACACTTCGCCGTCGATGCATCAACGCAACGGAGATGCCAAAGTATTTTTTGCCGGCCGCAAAATTTGCCGTGCCATCGACCGGGTCAACACACCAGAACCAATCGGCATCCTGCCAAATGCGGCGTTGCTCAGTGGGGTCCATCTCTTCACCGAGCACCGCGCAATTGACGATCTGCGGTAGCGCTCGGGTCAGTGCAGCCTCAACCGCACGGTCGGCTTCCGTCACTACCGTGCCATCGTGTTTTTTCTCAGCGGCGACGCGCCGAAAGCGTGGCATTAATTCGGTGGCGGACACCTCGCGCATCAACAAGGCGGTCGGCTCAACCAGCGACAAAAGCGAAGACCCCAGCATTGACGGGGACCTTGGCGGCATTTTGGCCCGCGAGGGCGTCTGAAGGTGAGTTTGTGCTGGGTTTTGGAGCGGTGCCATGGAGGCGCTATGATACTCGCCAGCTTCACGTTTCGAGTGACGTTACATGCCGCCACGTTTTTATTCCAGTATCAAACTACCACGCGCACACTTCCCGAAAAGTCAGGCGCTAGATGACGCTGCCGCGCAGCATGTGCGGGTGTTGCGCTTGGCCGTAGGCGATGCGGTGACGCTGTTTGACGGCGATCCCAACAAGTCGGTGGGTGAGGCAGCAGCCATTATTAAGTTGATCGACAAGAATTCTGTTGTGGTCGAAATCTCGGCATGGCGCAGCCGCTCGGCCGAATCATCGCTCGATATTTCGCTGATGCAAGCGTTGGCGGTCGGTGACAAGATGGATCTGATTGTGCAGAAGGCGGTAGAACTTGGTGTGACAGAAATCGTGCCGCTGCGCACCGCAAGGGCGACCCTGAAGTTAGACGCTGAGCGGGCGGAGAAACGTGTGGCGCATTGGAATG
>JACMOJ010000043.1 GCA_014378085.1 Burkholderiales bacterium
CGCTCGCCATGCAAGAGTCGATCACGTTTATTGGTGTCGTCGTCAAGTAACCCCATTACCCGCCAGTCGCTGCTCCGAACGAGTTCCTTGATGAGACTTACCGCAGCGTCACCAGCACCGAGCACCAACACCGGCGTGCCCATGTCGCCGGTTTTCCCGTACTGTCGCCACTCCTGCAACGAGCGATAGGCGATGCGACTCCCCGCCATAAGGGCGATAAGCAACAAGGTCTGGATGAAGAACTGCGCGAAACCAAGATTGCCCAGCCAGCCGCCGGCCCAAACCGTGAGCCCGACTGCCATCGTGCCCGCGAGCACACTCGCGACGATCCGCTGCACATCCGGCAAACTCGCATACCGCCAAAGGCCCTGATACATCCCGAAAACAATTGAAACGCAAGCTTGCACCGGTATCGCCACGGCTAACAGGAGAAAGATTACGGGAAGCGGGTCTACGGCGCTGACCGCAGTAAGAGAAAGAGAAAACAGCAAAAAAGTGACGACCCACGAAATGGCAAGCATCACCACATCGTGGCCGAACGCCAACAGGGCGCGCTCGTTAATTGATACGGTCTTCATGTTCCCTCACCGTCGTTATTTTTGATTTATTGGTTTTGTTCTTACGTAAGCGCCATTCAAGCAGCAATAGTAGCAATCCATATATTAGCACCCACGTCAGCAAAATGGCGTCTGCGTTGGGGCTTCGCGTTGCGCTCAGCGCTGACACTGCGCAGGCAAGCATCAGCACATAGTACACAGCTGCTGTTTTGCGATGGCTCCAACCAGCCAGTATCAATCGCTGGTAATAGTGGTCGCGATGCGCAATCCAAGGCTTGTGGCCCTGCAGTGTGCGTCGTAGCAACGTGACGCTTGCGTCAACGATAAATGGCGAGAATACCAACGCGGCAAACCACCATGGCCAATAACCGAACATATTGCCGTGAATCCCAAGTGCGGCGGCGAGAAAGCCAAGTGGGATCGCACCCGCGTCCCCCATGAACACTTTGGCGGGCGAAAAATTGAAGAGCAGAAACCCGAGGGACGCGCCCGAAAGCGTTGCCGCCAACATACCCAGCGATCCAACCTCGGTTACCTGCAAAGCCAGCGCCGTCGCAAAGGTTCCGAAGCCAACCGCTGACATGCCTCCAGCCAAGCCGTCGGCACCATCCATAAAGTTGTAAAGATTAGTCATCCAGACGATTGCAAATACGATCATCAATGCACCGCCGGGAGCCATTAACCAACGAAGCGCTGTGCTGGTTCTAGTGGGCTGCAACCCGAATGCATTCACCCATAACAGCACCATCAACAGCGCTGCACCTGTATGCACCAATAGCCGAAGAACAGCCGACAGAGGTTTGACGTCATCAAAGACTGAAACGATGAGCAAAACCACGCTGAGCCCGGCTATGCTAGCGACCAGATCGCGCTCAATCCACATGCCCGCCAGCAGCAACACGCTCGCGAACAGGGCGATGCCACCTATTCTAGGTAACGGTTCCGCGTGCAAACCGCGCACCGTGGGCAAATCGAGAAGCTTCTGCGTGACGCGAGTTCGACGCATGATATGAATCAACGTCGCCGACAAAACCAGCGAGGAAAGGAGCGCTAGCAGCAAGGTGTATTGCTCAGGTAAAAATCAGGGCGCGATGGGCAAACCGGTATGGCACAAAACAAAACGGGCATCTCGAATGAGATGCCCGTAAGTTTAGTGCGCGAACAATTTATGGGCAGTTTGCCGGGACCGTGATTGTCACGGGTACGACCGTCGCGCCAGTAATGTTCACGACAATGCTGGTCGCCGAAGCAGCTGCGACGCCGTTGTTGCGCGTGAAGCTAATGGTGCCGGGTATGGTGCCGGCTGTTGGCGTCACCGTAAACGAGCCGGCTGGCACGCCTGCAGTCGATACCGTCGCCGTGAATGTCCCAGAACCCGACACCGATGCGGTGCCGGTTTGGCCGCAACCGACCGTAAGCGTGGTCGGTGTGACTGCGATGGTTGGCGGTACCGTTGGCGGTGGCGCATCTCCCGCCGGGCCAACTACGCTTGCGACAGAGGGCGATTCAATTGCGCGATTGAGTGCATCCGTCACGATGAGCGTGCTGGTGCCACAGCCGCTTTGGCTGACCCGGTAACTGCCGCCGTTGGTTGTAACAATTGACGGGAAGACAGACAAATATTGCGGCAATGGCGAGACGACGATGTAGGGTGGTGTACCGCCATAAATGTAATGATCGACGACCCCGCCGAAGGGGCACTGCGCCGGCTGGCCGACGGCGGGCTTGCCGCCCGTAAACGTAGTGGTTCCGCTGGGAAGAATCGACAGGATACCCGCCCCGTTGGTTTGCTGAACGATATTGAAATTCGTGCGACGCACCAATCCGCTTACGGTATCTGTTGAGCTCAGGGTCGCAACCTGGGTGGGGGCGGTGACGAGTACAGTCATACGCACCACTGCTTCGCCATTCTCATCTGTGTTGACAACGATCGATGTAACGAGGGCGTTGGTGCCGGGCGTCACAAAACGAAAATCGCCCTGAAAGACATCAAACCGTATCGGGCGATTAGTTAATTTGATGCCGTTCAATACAGCCGTCACGACCACGCGTGCGTCGCCACCGCTACATATTCCGGTCCCACAACCCGTGCCTGTCGGCGAAAGTGGGGTGACCGAGACTGCGTTATTGAGGGTGGTGGCTTTGACGTTTAGAGCGATGTTTGCGGTAGCACCGAGGCTGTCGCGTATCGTGACTGTCACGGGCGCATCGACGTTTGCGCTCTTCGCCAATATCGTCACTTTGAATCCCGTTGCCGCTGATCCTGTCACAGCAGGCGAGGGCACCAAAACAATATTGCTGCTACCAGCAGTGTAGGGCGGCGTGCCGCCGCTAATGCTGATGTCAGTCGGAAGGTCGGCGAATACGTCAGCGGCACTCGGTAACACTGCCAGGGCGATAACAGGTGGAGGAGGTGGCACGACGGGAACAACGGGCACCGTACTGGCCGCGCCGCCGCCGCCGCATGAAGCGAGCAGTGCGCCCATCACGCTAAACATAGCGACGAACGCAGTGTTTTTCGCCCAACTACCCGTGTTGCTTAAATAATTTTTGATTGCCACGGCGGTGTCCTTTTGAGTTCGTCTTCAAGAAAGTGATCCGTGTGACGCTTATTCAAACCACTTTTCTTGCAGAATTATAGCCTTACCTGATTTTATTAAAGCGCAACTTTCACTTTGATGCAAGTTTTTTTGAGGCGCGAGGTCAAACACCTGCGTCCTCTCTGGCTCTCGCGCCGACCTCTCATTGCGGGAAATACCAAGAAGTCAATTAACAGCAT
The DNA here is from genome assembly GCA_014378085.1 of Burkholderiales bacterium. Next base: position 3,337 of record JACMOJ010000043.1, read on the forward strand.
GATTTCAAATGCGAAATTGCAGTACTAGTGAATTACGGTTACGGGCAAATTGACGGGGTTGAAACGGTAATCGTTTGGACGGTTGCATTTCCGGCGCCCACGCTCACGGTAAATGTGACATTAGTTGGCGGTGGCGGCGTAGTGCCGACAGTCCCGGGGCCGCGAACGAGTCGGATGGTGCCGGTGTTATCCGTTTGCGTCACCGTTGCGCTTAGGGCGGGTAATACCACCGGTGGTCCCGCGCTCCCCGACGCAAATGAAGTATTGATTGCTGTCGTAATCTTTGGCGCGGTTGCTCCGAAATTCGAGATTTTCGCCAGCACCTCAGTCGTTCCCTTGCACTCCAATGCGATCGGCGTGGCTGATGGTGCCGGTGTCAATTCTATGACAGGCGCCGTATTGGCAGATGAGCAGTCTATGGGGGAATTGACCGAGATCGTTTGCGGCGTCGCACTTCCTGCGCCAACGATGATGGAAATTGGACTGGACCCTACGCTACCGGCGGCGCGGGTGATCGTGATCGTCCCATTGCTAACGGTTGCGCTCAAGGCAGGTACGCCGGAAGTGGTCGTATACGAGCCGGCAACCGTCGTCGTGATGGTGGGTACAGTTGTGCCGGGGTTGGTGACCGTCACAAATACCTGCGTTGATTGCCCGCACTGCAGAGAAACTGCGTTGGGTGAAACGGTAATCGACGGAGGGGGGGTCGGCAAATCGGCAGTTCCCGGCGTGTTGGTCAGAGTCGGCTGAATGGTTAGTCCGGTTGCATCGGTTACCGAAAAGGTCACCTGATAACCGGTTCCACAAAGTTTGTTTTCCTCGAATTTGGCGGTGAATCGGCTCGGGTTTTCGATGGCGGTCAGTGCGGGCGATACGCTTGCGATACCCGGTGCCGATGAGCGAACCGTGTAGGGTGGCGTTCCGCCAAAAATAAGATAGTCCACGGCACCGGCAGGGCAAATTCCTTTAAACGTGCCGGTAATTTTAAATTCCGGCGGAATGGC
>JACMOJ010000400.1 GCA_014378085.1 Burkholderiales bacterium
CCTTCCCGAGCTTGGAACTTGAATCAATAGTTACAGCGCCAATGACCGCACGAACAATACCGCCGACGGTGTTCTGCCCGCCGATCGTAATGGCGCCCTCGTTGCTCGTTATATTTCCGCCGACGCGGACGTTTTCATTGGTAGTAATAGCGCCAGCAATCCCGGTGCAAACCGATGTACCCACAGTACTGTTGGGACCAATTGTGATGGCGCCGGCCTGTGTGCTTATGCCGCTGCCGATGGTAACGGAGTCCCCAAGCGTCATGGCCCCAGCGACTGTGTCGAGAAGAAACCCGACCACTTTCCCCCCGGCGCCGATATTGACCGCGCCAGATGTGGTCGTGTTATTGCCGCCGACAGTCGCCCCTGCACCCAGATTGACGACGCCAGCCAAGGCGCTAAAAATGGAACCGTCGACGCGGCTATGGGCACCCACGTTGACTGCGCCAGAAAGTGTATTGATACTGCCAGTGACGCGGCTATCTGGGCCCACATTCACTACGCCAGCAACGGTCGAGGCGATTGAGCCATTCACCGTGCTATTCCCACCAATATTAACGGCTGCTGACTCTGTTTTAATGTTGCCCGTGAAGCTTCCGCCATCGCCAAGAGTAACTACACCCACACCAGCCAAATTGGCTGAAATATTGGAATTAGCACCGACATCAGTCGTACCCTCTACCACGAGCTTCAGGTCCGAAGCAACGCCCGCGGCATTGATGATCACACCGGCCCCTGCGGTAAACGCGCCCTGAATTGTCAGCACCGTCGGCGACGTTACCGTGATGGTGTCACCCGCATTGAGCGAGAGCGCGCCGATGCTGTAGCTGCCACCGCCGCCGGTTGTGCCGGCAGGCAGATTGCCCGGAAAGCGGTAATCGGCCGCCTGAACGGGCGCCCAAGCCAAAACAAGCAGGAGCAGGAACAGGAGCGAGCCAACAAGCTGGCACCCATGCTGCGGCAACGAAAAGCGGCTGCGCCAGCTGGTGGAAATTAGTCCACAGATCAAACCCGACCCCGCTTCGGCCACATCCTCACGGTGGTGCAAAACCCGGGAGTCAGATAAAAATTTATGCATATGAAGACCCGTTCGCGATTTAAAACCCGGCGTTGATAATTTCATCCCGCAAATGGGAATGTTAAAAAAGATCGCTTCCCCGTTCATTCAAGCTTCATACTGATATTCGACTGCAACCAGATTTCACTACCCACGGGACGTATGCGCGTCGCGCTAGCCAGTGCAGGGACTTCGGGACCAAAACCCCGAGCAGTGATTACGAAGAAAGTAGCGGCACCCCCTACCCCCGTCACTATGGGAAGCCGCTCGACCATGCATTCGGACGCTCTTTTGTAGGTGATGCTGCTCATGCCAGGCTGGTTCAGCAGCGTCAGTGGCAACACAAACACAGAGGCGGAGCTCCCATCCCAGAGCGCTTTGTTCTGCCAAAGTGGCGGGCTACTGGCGGGCGATATCTTGGAGTTATCAAACGTCGTCACGTAGGGGTCCTCACCCCCTTCGTTCACGGTCATGACTTTGACTACCGAAGCCTCACAGTGACGCAAGGAAATTTCCGCTGCTTGCGTCGCCAGCTCAGTGACGCGGGTGTTACTCGCCACGCTTTCCGATGAGCCGGCATTACGCAAACTAAAGACGGCAAGCATTGAGATGGCCGTTAACAACACCAAAGCCAGAATCAGAACGACACCACGCTCAGATCGTGGAGTGCCTTGGCGCGGCAAGCCGATACACGGAAAGGTAGGTCGAACAACAAATACGGAAGTAATCACAGGGAGGTCTTCAGCAGTAACTACAGTCGGCGGTTTCGCAACACCACTGTAGAGAAATAGGCCTGCCGCAGACGCCGGTCCGGCGGGTTCATCACGAGCACACCCTCGCAATTGAGGTAGCGCGCCGGCGCGTTGCCGGATACAACCGGCTCCTCGCTGCGAACCAGAACGCAGATACGTACCGAAATCACCTGGCGCCATGGGGTTGGACTATTTGGCACAGTCGACAAGGCGGAAAGTTCATCGGCAGGCAAATAACCGGCGATCGTCGCAGAAGCGGGTGCCGGGCTGGACGCTCCGTAGGTAATTTGCATGTCCTCAACATTTTCAACCAGGGCTTGTGGAGTAGAGGCTTCTCCATTGCCCTTGCAATACAGACTGGTGGAGACCGGCGATGTTGATGTACCGACATAAAAACGGTTCTCAGCTACAGAGTAGGTCACCGTTGCGCTGACGGCACCCGTACCGGATACCTTGGGCAAAGTTGCAGTTATGACAGTCAGTTTTTTTCCAACACAGTCGGTTGGCCACTTACCACTTGCTTGGCTGGTGGGGACGGTGTTGAAGCTATCCGCTTCGTAATTAATCGCAATGGAATCGGGCAATGAGTTTGCCCCGCCAGGACAATCGAGCGCGTTTAAAGAAGGCGCCGATGTGACGTTACTGAATTGCCCGTCGCAGCCACGAATCGAAAAATCACTGGTAGTAAACGGGCTTGCCAGAAAGGTCGTCGTACCGTAAACCGGGTTTCGTCGACTTGAAAGCGAAGCGTCGATATTGTCAATGCGGTCTGGCTGATCTGGATTGTTCCCTGCCATCTTCAGTTGCTGGGACAAGATGAGCAACGCCGCCTGCGCATCTTCGTTCATTCTACTTTGGGCGTCGGTCATTTTGCTGGCGCCCGATGCGCCAATGAAGGCGGAAAAAATCCCCATCGCAACGATCAAACCGATGGTCAATGAAACCATTAACTCGATCAGCGTGAGTCCGTTCTGATGCAACGGTGTCCCTCGTTGTCCGCGACTCGTCATACCCGGAATCTCACATAAATACAGCGCGGCTTCGGGTCGATGAAAGTAGTCGTCACCTCAACAGGACAATTGTCGGAAGAAGCCGGATCCAGCGCCGATCGGCTACTCGGTTCCTGCCAGACAATCCAGAGGTTGCCGTAGGCGTTGTCCCCACACGGCGTTGAGTCGCAAGTCACCAGCATTCCGCCGTAGGGAAGTTGCGCGCGCGCAGCCTTTTTTGTGGAGGCATCGTCCATCTCCGCCAGGGACACTTCTGTGCAATTGGGGTAAGTGCAATTTGCCGGCTCGATAGTTCCATTTGCACCGTCATAACTCAGCGGCCTCAACGGCGTACTGTAGGCACCGCTTTTAAAAGCGCCGGGATTAGCCCGGATACGCTCAATGTGATTGGCTGCCAGGTTAATAGCAGTCGCGCGGAACCCTGAAAGTTTCGGCATCTGTACCGCGAAAGACATCGTCACGCCCAGCGAAAGCATGCCAAGCGAGAGTAAGAGTATGGCGACCAGCACCTCTATCAATGAACCGCCGGTTTCGAGGCGCCTTGGCTTGGTCATGATTAGTCAGCGCAAACAGAAGCGCCGTCACCCGCTATTCGCGCCCGCCCGGCGAAGCTTATACACACGACGCGCTGTGCATCCGCTGTATAGCTGCTTCCGCCAAAGGTGAGTTTGGTGGCTGAAGAAAGATCGAAGAGTCGCCCCGTTCCCGTGAAGCGGAATGTGCTGGGTGTGCCGGGCGTACCCGCTCCACCCTCCAGAATAGATTCAATAGCAGCGACGGGTGACTGCACCCTGAGCAGTGGATCTGCTGCATCCTTCAAACCGTCAGCGTTCAGGTCATGAAAGACAATCCAGCCACTGGCCCACCCACTACCCGAATTGCCAGTAGTTGTGCTGCAATTGGGACTCGTTGCTTCGGGGAATTCACTGCGGCAAAGGGTCACGCCGCCGCCACGTCGGATAGCTTCACTCCGCGCGTATCGCATGTCGGCCAAAAATGTATTGACTGCACTAGACCTCGTTTGTGACTGAAGCAAAAGTGCGAGTGAAGGGGTTGCGATGGTCACGAGAATGGCTGCGATTGCCAACACGACCATGAGCTCAAGCAAGGTAAATCCGCGAAATTTGGCACTAACGCGCTTGTTATCCATGCAAAATTCTACCCTTGGGTATTGTTGCAAAAACTGTGCTAGAACGTACTACATTGAGGGGGGCACTACCTGAATAAGTAGGGCCAACCAAGGCTGGTTTTTTAGAAAACCTGATGCAGGCAACAAAAAATATTTTCTGTTCACCACCGTAGACATCTCAATATCACCGGAAATAAAGACCGACAAGTGGGGCACTGCCGTGACTACTCAAAGATGCAAAAGACAAAATTTCTTGCAAAGAAGTCTTACAAGAAACAATGAATAATTACATCGTCAGGGTCTACAAAACGCACCACCGATAATGGCCGGCATGTACACACAGGGAACAAAAGTGAAATTTAAGTTAATCAACGGTGCCTTATTGCTTGCACTGGCTGCCGCGCTATCGCATTCATCTGCCTTTGCCCAAACTTTTCCAACCAAACCAGTGCGCATCGTTGTGCCACAGACGCCAGGCGGCGCATCGGACGCGCTGGCGCGCATCGTCGGACAAAAGCTTTCTGAAAAATGGGGACAGCCTGTCGTGATTGAA
>JACMOJ010000401.1 GCA_014378085.1 Burkholderiales bacterium
CGGTCGGTGAAATCGGCCCGGTGATTTGCGGGAATGGCGTGCCGCCGGCAATCTGATAGATCGTTCCGGTGAAGCGCTTGGCATTGCTGCTGTCCTGCATACCCTGCAACGTCAGCCATGTCGCCTTGCCTTGCGCGCTGTAGCTGTACCAGCCACCAAACATCTGTGTGCCCTGATGCGAAATTTGGATACCCCATCCCGAGCCGTTAGGTCCGCCCGACCAGTGGTCGGTGTAGTTCGTCAGCCCCGCTCGGAAACCGCTGCCGGTCGGCGTTTGCAGCGAACAAAACGGCACTTGACCGGCAGCAACGAAATTCTGCGGTTCGAGATCGGCTTTGGTTTGTTGCACGTTAAGGATACTGTAACTGAGCGCGAGCCGGTTGGTGCTGGTGACGACGATGGAGCCGGTCCCAATCTTGGTGCTGCTCGTATTCGCGCCCGCAGTGATTTGCGAGAGCGGGGTGCCGGTGTAGGTGTAAATATCACCCGCGCACGTGCTACCGCTAAACGTGCATTGAATAGTATTGAAGCTGGGGGCACCTTGCAAATCGTAGGTAAACCAGACCCCGAAAGTGCTGGTGCCTTGCTGCTGGATGCTCAGGCCCCAGCCAGCCTCCGACGGCTTGTACCAGAATCCGACGAGATTTTGTGTGGATTGAGCGGCGGCGGACATGCTCGCCAACGTGAGTAGCATTAACGCGCCACACTTTGCCGCCACGTGTTTCAAGTGGCAAATAGAACAGGCGCCAAACGCCCCGGTAATTTTTGTCATAACGGCCCCTAGATAATCATGCTCCCATGCATACAATACGCTAACCGCGCAAAAAAAGTTTACGGGAAGCTGTAACCAAGTGCGACGCATTTATCGAAAAAACACAACTCCAAAGGGGGCGCGCCGACTGGCGGCATTTCGGCTGGAAAGCCGCGCCAGTAAAGGATAGTTTATCGCGGCGCGACAGCTTCAGCCACCAAGTTGAAACGGGGACACCGATCCGAGCGCCAGTATTCGCGTGAGTTCATCGAGCGCCGCACGGCATTCGTCGAGCAAAACGGGATCGCCGAGGTCGGCTTCAGCAAGCTGGTCGCGATAGTGTTTTTCCACCCAGGCAGTAAGGCGCACATACAAGGCATCGTTCATTAGCGTCGCCGGGTTGACCGCCGCGAGTTCCCGCTCATTGAGTTCCACCCGCAGCCTCAGGCATGCCGGGCCGCCGCCGTTTCTCATGCTTTCGCGCAGATCCATCACCAGCAGTTCTTGAATCGGCGTGTTACCGGTCAGTAATTTTTGCAGATAGGCCCAGACACGTTCATTGTTCCGGCATTCTTCTGGAACCAGCAGTAACATGCTGCCGTCGGCGCGCGTCAGTAACTGACTATTGAACAGGTACGATTGCACGGCTTCCAGTACCGTGACATCCGCACTCCCAACCTGCACTGCCACGAAATCGCATTCAAGTTTATCTGCGATTTCCGTTATAACCCCCGACTGATCGAGAAACGCCAGCTCGTGGCAAAACAATACATTGCCATTGCCAACCGCGATCACATCATTGTGGAAAACGCCCGCATCGATGACTTCCGGATTTTGCTGCGCGAAAACAACCTTGCCCGCACCCAGCCCATGCAAACGCGCAACCGCCTGTGAAGCTTCAAGCGTTTGGCGTGCGGGGTATTTTTTTGGTGCGGGTGCGGCCATGTCGAATCCGCTGGCACCATACACAAACAGCTCAACGCCGCGTTGGCCATACCGGCGGCAGAAGGGTGTGTGATTGGCAGCCCCCTCGTCGCCGAACTGGGGGCAACCGGGCAGCGGATCGTGATGGACAAAAAATGCCGGATCGGCAAAAACGGCCTTGAGCAAGCGCGAGGTGGTGGGATGTTCGATGGAGCGGTGAAATTTATTGTTCAGGTTGGCCGGCGTGAAGTGCACACGTTTGTCTCCAGTGTTGGCGCTCGGGCTCACCGTCGCCGCGTTCGCACTCCACATGCCCGATGCCGAAAGCGCGCCCCAAAATGCCGTGGGTGCCACTTGTGAAGCCTTACGAATCACGTCGGCATCGCTGCCGCCAAAGCCGAGTGCGCGTAACGTCGCGATGCTCGGCCGCTCCTGTGGCGCCAGCACGCCCTGCTGGAAACCCAGGTCGGCTAGCGCCTTCATCTTGGACAAGCCTTGCAGCGCCGCAAGTTTCGGGTTCGCAACCGCGCCCGAATTATTTTTTGAAGCGATATTACCGAACGAAAGCCCGCTGTAGTTGTGCGTGGGGCCGACCAGGCCATCGAAATTGGCTTCGAACGCACGTAGAGCGGTCACAGCACCAGCCCCGGGCTGAGTGTTTCCGGTAGCGACAATGTAGGAGACTCAAGCGAGGCCTGCGGATAAGCGCAATAGTCCGCTGCGTAATAGGCGCTGGCGCGATGATTGCCGCTGGCGCCAACACCACCAAACGGGGCCGCGCTCGACGCGCCGGTAAGCGGGCGATTCCAGTTGACAATACCGGCGCGGATGTAGCGCAGGAAAGTCGCGTACTCATCCGCATTTTCGGATAACAATCCCGCTGCAAGTCCATAGCGCGTGCTGTTGGCGATAGTGAGCGCTTCTATAAAATTATTGTAGCGCGTCACCTGTAATAGCGGTCCGAAGTATTCCTCGTCCGCCAGGTCGGCCACATTGCTTACATCGAGAATGCCAGGTGAGAGCAGCGCCGTGCCAACCTTGATCGATTTCATTTCCAGCAGCGCATTTGCACCGTGCGTAATGAGGGCCGCCTGCCCGTCAAGCAAGTTAGTCGCAGCGGCAATTGAAATCACCGCGCCCATGAAGGGCGGATCGGTGTCGTCAAAATGACCGACCCTTAATTGCGCCGCGACTTCAACGAGGCGTGTAAGCAAGCGATCACCGGCGTTACCGGAGGGCACCAGTAGCCGACGGGCACAAGTGCAGCGTTGCCCTGCAGAAATAAATGCTGACTGGATAATGTGATGTACTGTCGCGTCGAGGTTCTGATATTCGCCCACCACCAGTGGATTGTTGCCTCCCATTTCCAGCGCGAGAATCTTTTCCGGGTGCGCGGCGAATTGCTGGTGCAGATGTTTTCCAGTCTGTGAACTGCCGGTAAAAAACAGACCATCGATGCCCGCGTGCGCAGCCAGGGCGGCGCCGGTGTCCCGCCCACCCTGCAACAGATTCAATACACCCGCTGGCAATCCCGCAAGTTCCCATATTCTTATCGTCGCTTCAGCACTTCCAGGGGTCAGTTCGCTGGGTTTGAAAATCACACAATTGCCCGCCAGTAGCGCGGGCACGATGTGCCCGTTTGGCAAATGACCGGGGAAATTATAGGGGCCAAACACCGCGACGACGCCGTGAGCGCGATGACGCAATACTGCCGTATGGTCCGCCTGCACCGTACTGCGTTCACCGCTGCGTTCCTGATTGGCGCGAATTGAGATATCGATCTTGCCGATCATCGTGGTGACCTCGGTGGCGGATTCCCATAGCGGCTTGCC
>JACMOJ010000402.1 GCA_014378085.1 Burkholderiales bacterium
AGCATTTTCGGCGAACCTCATTCTGAACAAGGAAAACGCCATCGAATTTTCGTGGGGTGATGGGGCTGCAGACGATGAAGAAATAGATTTTTCTGGACAAGAGCCGCTGGGGCCGTGCCCGAAGTGCAGCGCCAATGTTTACGAAACACCAAATTCATATACCTGCCAAAAAGCGACAGGCCCCGCTAAAACGTGTGACTTCCGTTCTGGACGAACGATTCTGAAGCGTGTCATTGAGCGTGAAGAAATGGTGGAACTCTTGAAGAAGGGTAGGACGCCGCTGCTGGAAAAATTTATTAGCAAGAAGGGGCGTCCGTTCTCCGCATTCTTGGTCAAGCAGCCTGATGGAAAGATTGGTTTTGAGTTTGAAGAGCGCGATCCGAAAACGGCGAAGGGCAAGGCCGCGGCGAAGCGTAGTCCGGCGGGTGCCCTGCGGATATTGGGCAATCATCCGGAAGATGGTGCACCGATCAGCGTCTATTCGGGCAGGTACGGACCGTACGTGAAACACGGCGATACCAACGCGACAATTCCCGACAAGGACAAAGCGGACTCGATCACGCTGGATGAGGCGCTTGAGCTGATCGCCGAAAAAACTGGTGGTGTGGTGAAGGCCGCCAAGGTTGCCAAGGTGGCTAAAGTTGCGAAGGTGGCTAAGCGTAGCGTCAAGCCAGCGGCCGCGAAGGCCATCGCGAAGCGCAAAGCGGCCTAGGCCGCCGCGCAGATTTCAAATGCAAGTCCTGCGTTTTTTTCGAATTGCCAGTGTCGTCATCCGTTATGGGCTTGACGAATTTTTGCCGGCAGGCGCAACCAGAACCACGATTCGTACGCTGTTTTTTTGGCGCAGCTTTGACGCCGCGCGCGCCGTGCGACTTCGCCTAGCGCTCGAAGCGCTGGGGCCAATTTTTATTAAATTTGGCCAGTTGCTCTCTACGCGGCCCGATCTGGTGCCCGCCGATATTGCGAAGGAGCTCGCGAGGCTGCAAGACAACGTCCCCCCATTCGATGACGCAAAGGTAGTTGCTATTCTGCAAGCCGCATTTGATACGCCAATAGCGAACGGTGAAACCGAGCCTGGACGTACTTGGCGCGATGTCTTTGCCAGCTTCGAAATGAAACCGGTAGCAGCGGCATCGATTGCCCAAGTGCACTTCGCCATCATGGGCGCGGGGAAGCTCGTTGGCCGTGAGGTGGCGGTAAAGCTGATTCGCCCGGATATTCACGCGGTGATTAAAAAGGACGTGGCGCTTCTGTATGTAATTGCAGAGTTGGCCGAAGCCGTGTTGGAAGATGGCAAACGGCTGAGACCGCGTGAAGTGATTGCCGAGTTCGACAAATCCATCCATGATGAGCTTGATCTGGTACGCGAAGCCTCCAATGCGTCAACGCTGCGTAGAAATTTTGCAGATGGAAAATTACTGTATGTACCCGAGGTATTTTTTGACTACACCTCACCCAACGTGATGGTGATGGAGCGCATTGATGCGATCCAGGTCAATGACCTTGAGCAGCTCAAGGCCCACAACATCGATCTAGCTCGACTCGCAACTGACGGCGTCAAGATATTCTTCACCCAAGTGTTTCGTGATGGTTTCTTCCACGCCGATATGCACCCGGGTAATATTTTTGTTGGTAGAAATGGCATTTACTCCGGTGTCGACTTTGGCATCATGGGCACACTATCGGATGCGGACAAAAGCTATCTTGCGCGAAATTTTGCAGCGTTTTTTGAACGTGACTATAAAGCCGTAGCCATTGCCCATATCGAAGCTGGCTGGGTGCCAAGAGATACGCGCGTTGATGAATTTGAGGCGGCAATCCGAAGTGTGTGCGAGCCCATTTTTGATAAGCCGCTGAACGAAATTTATTTCGGCAATGTGTTGTTGCGTTTGTTTGACGTGTCGCGTCGTTTCCGCATGGAAATTCAACCGCAACTGGTGCTGCTTCAGAAGACGTTGTTGCAGGTAGAGGGGCTGGGCCGGCAACTTTATCCGCAGCTCGACCTGCGACCCGTCGCGCAGCCGATTCTTCGGCAATGGATGGAAGACCAAATTGGTTGGCGAGGACTTGCGCGCCAGATCCGCAAGGAAGGGGTGCTTTGGTCGTCCTCCATCCCCCAGCTTCCCCGGTTGATTCATCGTGCACTCGAAAACAACCCTTCCGAACGCTTGGCAAACATCGAGGCGGCCATTAACCGTGTCAATCGCACCCAACGCTGGCAATCTGCGCTTATCGCCTCTCTCGTTGGGCTGTTCGCGGTGGTTGCTGCTGCGTATCTATATCTGCTGTTGTTCTGGGGCAGTTAGCGCGTCTCTCTTCACCGTTCGTGTTCCAGGTTATTCTTGCAACCTGTTGAACTTGGGATAATTTTTATGACAGCTTTGCTCGCGTTTGTTGTCGTCTATTTGCTCGGAACGCTGGCGATCGGACTGTATGCCGGGACCCGGGTTAAAACCTCTGCTGACTTTGCGTTGGCGGGACGTAGCTTGCCGCTGATGATGATTATTACCACGACCTTCGCTACTTGGTTTGGTGCAGAAACCGTGATGGGCATCTCGGCCAAATTTGTCCAAGGCGGACTTAAGAACGTCGTTGAAGATCCGTTTGGTGCTTCACTTTGCTTGATTTTTGTTGGGTTATTTTTTGCCACAAAACTCTACAAGATGACGCTGTTGACCATCGGCGATTACTATCGTAAGCGGTACGGAAAAAGCGTCGAAATTTTTTGCTCAGTCGCGATCATACTTTCCTATTTAGGTTGGGTAGCTGCACAAATTACGGCGATTGGCTTGGTCTTCAACCTTGTCTCAGGCGGCGCGATTAGCGTTGAGACTGGCATGGTGATTGGCACACTATCGGTGCTGATCTACGTGGTATTTGGCGGGATGCTTGCCATTGCATGGACGGACTTTATCCAGATGATCGTTTTAGTCGTAGGACTTAGCATTATTGCGGTGATGGCCAGCAGCATGGCTGGCGGACCGGAAAAAGTACTAAATCTGGCTGTTTCGAACGATTGGTTTACGTTTTTTCCAGAGCCAAAATTTCGCGACGTTGTATTTTTTATTGCGGCCGCGATCACCATGATGTTGGGCTCGATTCCGCAGCAGGATATCTTTCAACGCGTTATGTCGGCCAAGGATGCAAAAACCGCCTCACGTGGTGCCATCATCGGCGGGCTATGTTATTTCGCTTTTGCGTTTGTACCGATGTTCATCGTTGCTTGCGCGGTATTGGTGATGCCGGAAGAGTCCAAACGATTGCTCGCTGAAGACCCGCAAAAAGTATTGCCCACCTTGATCCTCAATCACATGCCGTTTTTTGCGCAAGTTTTGTTTTTTGGTGCGTTGCTGTCTGCGGTGAAATCAACGGCGTCGGCGACATTGCTGGCACCCTCGACGAGCTTTGTCGAAAACATCTACAAAAATTTCTGCGGCGGATTGACCGACAAACAAGAGTTGGTTGCATTCCGAGTCACGTTGGTTATCTTCACCGCGATCGTTCTGATTTACTCGATCATCATGCGGGGCACACCGATCTACGAAATGGTATCAACGGCCTATCAAATTACGTTATGCGGCGCATTTGTGCCGCTCGTCGCAGGTTTGTATTGGAAGCGCGCAAACAAGCATGGCGCAATTGCCTCAATCGTCATGGGCATTACGACATGGCTCATCTTGCTGGCGACGCCGCTGGGTGAACAATTCCCCGCCCAACTCGCTGGCGTGATCATGGCGGGCCTAGGTATGGTGATTGGATCGCTAGTGACGAAGCCGCACGAGCATCACGCTCACCCGGGGCATTTGGCCGCGCATTAGCGATTCGCGCAGCGTCACTGACGCTCCGGACCGTAAGCGCAACCGGCCGCAAAGCCTGTCGACGCGGCGCTTCGCGCCGTGCTTTTTGCATTTCGTCGCTTTGCCCTCGCACACTACAGGCGGGAACCTTAACCTGTTGACATCGCAATCGCGTAATCGTGCAAATGCAGTCCGCACGTTGCGTTTGATCTAGTCAACAGGAGCATGGTTATGCAATTTAATTTCAAAACGTCACCGTCCCGCGTTGCAGTGAACGCTTGTTTGGCGGCAGCGCTCATCAGTACAACCGTCATGACCGCCGGCGTCGCCGCGCTGTTCAGTGCAAGGCCCGTCACCACCGGTGCGCTGCCGAGCGCAGACCACCTACCGCTGGTAGTCACCGCGACACGTCTTAAGGCGGACGGTGCCACCATGCCCCCGCAAACGCATCAAACCCAGTCGGTAAGCCTTAGGTGCACTGCGATTGTTTGCTAACGCTTCGCGCTTTATGTGAGTTCCCTGATCGAGCTTGCCCCGACTAACTCGGCGGGGCTTAAAACGGGCCGGGCATTTTTTCGAAATCGGGTGGAAACTCGCAAGACTTTTCTATGTTTGCCATAGCAATGTCATCGGAAATTCACATTCGTGCGTCACCATTCGAATTCCCACAAAAGTTTTCTTAATTCGTGCCGTAAACCTCATCATGACACCCGCAATCACAAGCTACTACCCAATCGCCGTATGCCTTGCCATCGCTGCAGCGGTGGCGATTCCCTTGTACCTTCGCGGGGTTTGGTTTACGCGAGGCTGGGCGGGTGTGTCGGTTACGGTCGCGGGTGTGGACGCGGTGGCCGAACCTCTAAGCGATTCGAGACAGACGGCCAGCCAGGCCCGCCGATTAACGGCGATTAGTGGCGCGACGGGTGTGCCCACCGGGCGAGTGAGGCCACTTGCCCGCCAGCCTTCGCCGAGGCGGGCGCGAGCCGTGGAAAGCATCGAGACAATTGCTTCGCCTAGTTCCGGCCCACCAACACTTCAGTTGGTCGCGCGGCGACCCGGTTTGCCCAAGGGTTCAGCGCGCATCGAACGCCGATTGGCGGTGGTTCGCTAGTCATCCGGCGTGTTGCCGCCAGCCTAGAGGGCGAAACAAAGGCACTTTGCTGCGCCCCGCACTTTGCTGCCACCCGCATTTTGTTGCCACTATTTCGCGTTTTATCATTTCGCGACTGTCAAGTTTCCCCGCGTCTGGCCATGTTTTACCAATGAACCTTTTTGCCCCTCTCGGCAACCTGTGACGTTGACCCGTGTGCTTGCATTGTTGTTGCTCACCACCACCGCATCGCTGATTGCGGCACCCTATTTCGGCGGTAACGTTGACTTCCCGACACTGTGGCTACGACTCTTCATTCTGGCGCTCGTCATGATGTGCATTTTCGGTGACCGATGCGACCTGATGCCCGTCTATTTCAGTCCGACGAAAAGTACACGCGCGTTGTAGCTCGCTACCACCGGCGTTTTCATTCGCAAGCCCACTAAGGAGTTACTAGAAGAGCTCGATCCTGATCGATTTGGCAAATTGATCGCTTGACAGTCAGTCATGTCGTAGGCAATCGGGCGTTCCCGAGCGGTTGTCTCCAAAGAAAACTCGCCTATCCACAGGTGTTTTCAAGCATAAAGTGCTGAAGCCACCCGCCGATAAAGGAGTTTTGTCAAAATAATTGCCGATGAAGGTGATGCGCGCGAGCCGCGCGAATGTAGGCACTAAGGTAAGCATTTAGCCGTATGCAAACCACGCCGCAGATTCTGCACTTCAATCCCAGCGGTGTAGCCGGTGGCCGGGGTGGTCGGATATGCTCACGTTTTCAACAGCGCGCAAACAGGGAGCCGACCGTGGAAATGAAGCATTGGGCAACACAGCCGTCGCCGCGGATGCGGGTCATTGCGGCAGCTGGGACGAGTCGAGCCGCGCTGCTAGGGTCGGTTGCCGCTAATTAACGCCACACACTTTCTGAAAAGGGTACGGCGTCTTATCCGCCGTAAACTGACAATATGTCTAGAGTACTCAGCAACGTTATCTATCGCACCCCGTGGTGGACCATCGCCCTCGGTGGCTTGTTCGTCATGTTGTTACTAGCGCTTTTTACGGTGCCCTTCGATGTGCTGCGGCTGACCGACTCTGGAAAGAGCCGCGCCGAGAACCAAGCAATTCAACGCGAAATTGACTACACCTTTGGTGACAGCGCCCTCGGCATCGCCGAACGAGTGGTTGCAGCCATGAGCCAACGAACCAGTGATCCAGCGCGTAAGGCGGAACTGGAACAGGCGCTGAAGGACATCGCTGAAGCTCGTCGAGATATGTTTAACGCCGAGCGCGAGGCCGCGCGTGCGACAAGTGACGCGACACGGGAGGTTGCCCGGGAAGCGCGCCGAGCGGCAAAGGAAGTCGCTACTGCGGTGCGGACCGCCGCGCGCGATGCCGCAAAGAGTGCGCGCGATGCCGCAAAGGAGCGGATTGAAGAACTGCGTACGGCCCGACGAGAGGCAGTCAATTTACAGGCCAGAGTCGGCTTGAAAGATGCCGGCTTGCTTGCGTCGTTTGATAACGCAATCAAGGCGGCTGAAGACAGTGAGCGCGCCGCCAATGACGCGTTGAAACAGCTCAAAGACAAGCCAAGCGAAATTTCCCTTGGCCTGAGTGCTGACGGTATTAAGTTTATCGACAAGGTGTCTAAAGCCAATGTTGTACCATCCAGGCCTCCAGTGCCGCCACAGACGGGCAAAGCCCCCGCAGCACCAGCCGAACCTGATGCGTTGAATTTTGACGTTGGCACACAAGATAAACGCATCCGCGGAAATATCTCGATTGGCGCAGGCGACCGTCCGGTTATCCAGATCGACGTGCCGAGTAAGGCCGACGCTGAGAAACCACCGCTCCCATCACTACCGCCACTGCCTCCGGCGCTGCGTGAAGATATTCGCAAAAAGGTAACGAGTGACTTTCGGCGTGTCGGCATCGGCTCCGCCTTAATTGTGACCTTTATTCCGTTGTTCATCATGCTGATGATTGCCAAGTTCTACATCGGACGCGCGCGACGTGCGCTTGAAGTGGCTAACCTTAAGACTAAGGAAGCCGAATCGGCCAACGTCAATCGTCAGATTGTTGAAGCGAAGTTGATGGCGCTACAAGCGCAGGTTGAGCCCCATTTTCTTTACAACACGTTGGCGAACGTGCAAGCGCTCACCGAAGTCGATCCGCAACAAGCAAACCAAATGACCGGGCACCTGATCCAGTATTTGCGCGCGTCATTGCCGAAGATGCGAGAAAATATTTCGACGGTTGGCCAAGAAATCGAGTTGGTCCGCGCCTACCTAAATATCTTAAGAATGCGCATGGGCACACGTCTTGAGTTTGGTATTGACGTTCCCGAAGAGTTGTTGGGGCTGCCGTTTCCGCCGTTAATGCTGCCCTCACTGGTCGAGAATGCGATCAAACATGGTTTGGAGCCGCAACGCGAGGGCGGGCGAATTGACGTTGTGGCAGAGCGCGTTGGAACCGGTGACGACGCCATGATCCGCCTGATGGTGAAAGATACGGGTCGTGGATTCTTTGACGCGCCAGCTCAAGTCGGCGGCGGGGTTGGGCTTACCAATCTTCGTGAACGGTTGTTGGCACTCTTTAATGGGCGCGCGCGCTTTACACTTGTAGCGAATATCCCGAAGGGGGCCGTCGCGACCATTGAGACGCCAGCGAATGGCGCGGCGCCTTTCTCCACGTCTGCAGCAACCGCGCCGGCCGAAAAAATAGTTTCGAACACGTGGCGCGGTAAGACCTTGCACTTTGCGGCACGT
Organism: Burkholderiales bacterium; assembly: GCA_014378085.1. The sequence goes on from JACMOJ010000402.1 coordinate 7,647, forward strand.
ACCCATAGTTTCTGGGCGAGCCTGCTCGTCAAAGCGTTTGGATTTACCGTGGCGTTGCTCGGCGTGATGTTCATCATCGGCATGATCGGCCTCGCAACCGGATTGCTGCCGATGACCATTGGCGATACGCGGGTCACGGGGATCGAGGGGATGGCGCTTGGGACGATCGCGCTGCTGTTGGCGTTTGGCGCGCTTTCAATTGTTGCGCTGGTGGTGCTAGCCGTCATTTACGGTTTGGGCTTCCTGTTACTCGCGATCGCCGTCGGTGTACCCGTGATTGTGTTGCTGAGCATATTCCCGACGCTGTTACCATTCGCGGTGATCGGCTTCATTGTTTATTGGTTCTGGTGGCGAAAGCGCGCCAAGGCAACGATTACCGAGCCGCCCAACGCGTGAAGCCAGCCCCTGAGGGCGCGTGAGTTTTACTTGAGTCAACCCACTACTGTGCGGAGAACATGAACCTAACAGCGATCATTGCCGAAGACGAACCCATTCTCCGCGCCCAACTTAAGACTAAGTTAAGCAAGTTATGGCCTGACTTAAAAGTCGTGGCCGACGTCGGTGACGGTGAAGCGGCGCTAGAGGCGATCGCCGAGCATCAGCCGCACCTTGCGTTCCTAGATATTCAAATGCCGGAAATGACAGGTATTGAAGTGGCGCGCAGCCTCGCCGCAAACAAGGCGCTGAAATGCCACATCGTATTCGTCACGGCCTTTGATCAATACGCGGTCGATGCATTTAACACCGGTGCCATCGATTACGTGCTGAAGCCATATTCGGATGATCGCTTACAAGCGGCGGTTGAGCGTCTTAAGGAGCGGCTAGGTGCGGTTCCTCTGCAGCCACAGAATCTCGAGTCACTCATGCAGCAACTTGCGGCGAGGCTTAATCCGGCGGTAGGAAAATTGAAGTGGATTAAGGCAAATATTGGGTCAAATCTGCGGCTGATCCCGATCGACGAGGTGTTATTTTTTCAGTCCGATGAAAAATACACGTTGGTGGCAACCAAAGAATTTGACGCTCTGATCAAGACGCCGATTAAAGAAATTCTGGACGGCATCGATTCTGAACGCTTTTGGCAGATTCATCGCTCGACCATTGTGCAGGCTGCGGCGATTGATGCTGTGACACGTGACTTTCGTGGTCAGGCGACGGTGAAGGTCAAAGGGCGCAAAGAAAACCTCACGGTATCGCGGCCGTTTTCACATCTCTTCAAACAAATGTAGGCGGCTAAAGTAAGCGGCTGAAGCGCCCTGAGCCTACATGCGCAGTCGCGCCGCGCAAGGGCGGTGTTTGCGAGAAAATAGGCGCTCTCGCACAACACATCGCCCACATGATCTATCGACTCGGAACGACCACTCCGCAGCTACGCGGCAACAACTACATCGCGCCGAATGCCGCAGTCATTGGCGATGTGGTGATGGAAAAAAACGCGAATGTTTGGTGGGGCGTGACGATTCGCGGCGATAACAACACCATCACGCTGGGCGAAAACGTCAACATACAAGACGGCGCGGTGTTGCACACTGATGAAGGCGTTGCGCTTCATCTTGAAAAGGACGTGTCGGTCGGGCATATGGCGATGTTGCACGGCTGCACGGTGAAGGAAGGCTCCCTGATCGGCATTCGCGCTGTTGTACTTAACAATGCGGTGATTGGCCGTGAGTGTTTGATTGGGGCGGGCGCGCTGATATCCGAAGGAAAAATTATCCCTGACCGTAGCCTAGTGCTCGGCGCACCCGGCCGCGTCGTCAGGCAACTCACGGACGACGAAGTGAAGATGATTCGTTGGATCGCCCAGCATTACGTGGAAAATGCCGAACGGTATCGCAACACGCTTGCTGAGGTTATTTAAGTCGGCCAGCTGATGCGCGCGAATGCAACGATGATGGCCGCTGATGCGGGGTTGCAACAGGCACCAGCGCCAAGGTTTTTGCGCTGGGCGATAGCGGCGTACGTGCTGATTCTGATCTATGCGAGCCTAGCGCCATTCGTCGGCTGGCAACCGCCGCGTGGCATTACCTTGTTTGATTGGCCGCGCTACATCACCTACTTTGATGTTGCCATCAATGTCGCGGCCTACGCGCCGTTAGGCGCACTGCTGGCGGCCCAAGCGCAACA
>JACMOJ010000403.1 GCA_014378085.1 Burkholderiales bacterium
AGTGAGTTGGCCGAGATGAAGCCGGTCTCATACAAATCGCGTGACGGACTGACGATCAATGGCTACCTCACCCTGCCCAAAGGGGTATCCGCAAAAAATCTGCCCGTGCTCATTAATCCGCACGGCGGACCATGGGCGCGCGACAGGTGGCGCTTCAATTCCGAAGTGCAGTTTTCAGCCAATCGCGGCTATGCCGTGTTTCAGATGAATTTCCGTGGCTCGACGGGCTATGGCCGCAAGTTCTGGGAGGCTTCGTTCAAGCAATGGGGCAAGACCATGCAGGATGACGTCACCGACGGCGTGCAATGGCTCATCAAAGAAGGAATTGCCGACCCGAAGCGGGTGGCGATTTACGGTGGCAGCTACGGCGGTTACACGACGTTGGCCGGGGTCACTTTTACCCCGGATCTTTATGCTGCGGCGGTGAGTTATGTGGGCGTATCAAACCTGTTCACGTTCATGAGTACTATTCCGCCGTACTGGAAGCCGTTTCTCGAAATGTTGCATGAGATGGTCGGGGACCCGGAAAAGGATAAGGCGCTGTTGGCTTCGGCTTCACCGGTGATGCATGCGGACAAGATCAAGACCCCACTGTTCATTGCCCAGGGCGCCAAGGATCCGCGCGTCAACAAGGATGAGTCCGACCAGATGGTGGAGGCGTTGAAGAAACGTGGTGTTGTCGTCGAATATATGGTCAAAGACAACGAAGGTCACGGCTTCGCCAACGAAGAAAATCGCTTCGATTTCTATGAAGCGATGGAGAAATTCCTCGCCAAGCACATCAAGAGCTGAGTTGCTTGAATCAAATGAAAAGCCCCGGCGGATTGCTGGGGCTTTTTCTATTGGGGAGTTTTAATCCCGCGCTGATTTCTAACAAACACTTGCATTTGCGGGCTCTCCCGGACCTAAATGCCCGAGGAACCGCATCGAACCTCGTGCTACCTGACAAACCCAGCGTTTACGCGGCGTCCATTTCTCTCACGCGGTGTTGACCTTTCCCTTGACCGCTGCACGCGATTTCGCCTGCTCCCGCACATCCAGACTGTTAGCCGCGACCGGCCCTGTCTTCAGCGGGTAATCCGATACCGGCAACGCGTTGGGACCCTTTTCCTGCAAGATGGTCTGATCGGTCTGGGCGTTGGCGCGAGCACGGCGCTTTTGCAATGGCTTGGTGGCGTTGCTGGCTGGCTGTTCCACGTTGCTTTCGTCTGTGTTCACGAAGGCGGCTGGGGGTAGGCGCGGCTGCGGTGAGGCCATTACGGGTGTTTTCTTTGCCATGACATTTGCTCCATCGGTAATTTCACGCGTGATGGCCATATTGCACCTCGGCGACAAGACCCGATGTAGGACAGCGCCGCGTTATGCGTTTGCCACCGTGACACTCAACCACTCAACTTTCGCAATGTCTGCTTACAACCTAATGGTGTTACGCCTACATCGCATGTGCCAGACACAGCGTTAACCTAAGGCACCATCCCTTAATTTCGCAGGAGAATCTTATGTGGACTCGTAAATTACTGTTGGGCACCATCGTGGCGTCGACCCTTGCGGCCGTCGCACCAACCGCGCAAGCGGCCGTAGAAGTATATGTAAACACCCCACCACCTGCGGCGCGCTATGAAGTAGTGCCTGCCGCACGTTCAGGCTATGTGTGGGCACCTGGCTACTGGAATTGGCGTAACAATCGCCACGTATGGGTCAAGGGGGGCTGGCAACGTAATCGGACTGGCTATTACTACCACCCCAATCGCTGGTTGGAGCGCGACGGAAAGTGGTACAACGAACGCAGCCGCTGGGATCGCAACCGTCCTATGGGCGACCGTGACCGAGATGGCATTCCTAATGCAAGAGATCGTGATCGCGACGGTGATGGCGTGCCCAATCGCGTGGACAGCCGACCGGACAATCCGAACCGCCGATAGGACAATACGCTACCCGCCTACGAGGGTCAGGGTGGCACTAACGAAAATGGCTGCAGCATGGCGGGAGTGCCGCCAGCTGTAGCCATTTGCGCTACCGCCTCGCCGATCGCTGCGGAGTGCTTGAAACCATGCCCGGAACACGCCGAGATAACGATGGTGTCTTGTGCAATGGGCAGCCGGCCGATAATGAAATTGGCATCCGCCGTGTTGGTATAAAGGCAAGTGGCTGCCTTCACGCTGTGAGGGCTTACATCGCGCAACTTCCCCGAAATGTGCGTGGCATACATAGCGGCGATTTCTGCTTGTTTCACGTCGCGCTCAACAGCGTCAGGGGTCGTTGAGGACACGTGCTGTTCGGTCGCGATCTTGATTGCGCCGGAAGCGTCGACCTGCGGAAAACCGTAGAAGACATCGTCAGCGCCGTCCCCCCAATGCCAGATGAAAACTGGAAAATCCTGCGGCAGGTAGGAGCACGCAACGTTTGCAGGCGTTCTTTGCTCGAACCAGTACAATACCTGGCGACGAATGGTTAGCTTTCTCGCAAACGTCGGCAGCAGTTGTGGCATCCACGGCCCCGCCGCGACGATCGTGGTACCTGCCGCATAGCGCGCGCGGTCTGTTTCAACGATTGTCTTGCCTTCCACGTTCGCGACGCGATGCACTTTCTCGCCGCAGCGCAAATCTGCACCGTGCTCGGTGGCTAGTGAAAGCTGCGCACGCACGCATGCCTCGGGTGAAAGATAGCCTGCCCCCGGCTCGAAGTAGCCACATTCGTCGCCTTTCAGCACAAACTGTGGAAAACGCGCGGCGATTTCATTGGCGTTCAAGCGCTGATGCGAAATACCAAACGCCTCGGCTACACGAATGGTATTACCGAGAAAATCGCTCTGCGCGTGTAACTGGCTGCGTTGCCCTTCCCTGGCAAGGATCAAGCCGCCGCACGCGGTGAACAACGTCTGCGCGGTTTGAGCTTCAATTTCGCGCCATAGCTGATGCGAGCGCCTCGCTAACGGGACAAACTGCGCGCCCTCGCCAATCGCTTCCCGGGTAATACGCGTTTCGCCGTGAGTGGAGCCGTGCGAGTGCGGTGGTGTGTATTGATCGATTCCGAGCACCTTCACGCCGAGCTTGGCAAGTTGATACACGGTCGCGCTGCCCATCGCGCCCAGCCCAATAACTAGTATCTCGGGGTGCTCAGTTTTCATTTGGGTAGATGGGCGGAGCGCAAATTTAGCACTGCCGTGACCCTCAAGTTTAATGGGCGATATAAATGGATTCAGAGCGCAAGCTATTCAAGTGGCTTCAAGCCTTCAAGCAGTGTCGGCAATAATTCCGATACGGTCGGATGAATATGTACACCCCGATTGATCGACGTGTACGGTGCATCGGCGACCATAACCTCAAGGATAGACTGCACCACCTCATCGCCTGAAAGCCCAAGCAGTGCCGCGCCCAGGATGCGTTTGGTTTCCGCATCCACCACGATCTTCATGAAGCCCTGCGTTTCTCCGGCTTCGCGCGCACGCCCGACCCGCGTCATCGGCATCTTCGCGGCGAGCAATGGCCTGCCAGTGGCGCGCGCCTCGTTGAAACTCATGCCGATGCGACCCAGCGGCGGGTCGGTGAAGAGCGCATAGGCGGTGATGCGATCGGTAACGCGGCGCGAGCCCCTATCGAACAAATTTGCCGCGACAATTTCGTAGTCATTCCACGCGGTATGTGTGAATGCGCCGCGGCCATTCACGTCACCCAGCGCGAATACGCCCGGCGTGCTCGTTTCGAGCTGGTCATTGACACTAATGTAGCCACGCTTGTCGGTCGCGATTCCGGCGCGATCCAGACCGAGATCCTCCGTATTCGGGGTTCGACCGGTCGCTAACAATAGATGTGAGCCCTGCATTTTGGGGGCGCCACTATCGCACGCCACCCCGACATTGATGCCACTGCCCTGGCGCTCCACCGAAAGGCAGGTTGCACCCGTGCGCACGGTAACCCCTTCCCGCGCAAGGATGGCGCGAACCTCATCAGATACGTCTTCATCCTCGCGCCCGATCAGTCGCGGCCCCATCTCGCAAACCGTTACTTCAGCGCCAAAGCGCCGATACATCTGCGCGAATTCCAGCCCGATATAACTGCCACCGATGATGATCAGGTGCGCCGGCACAAAGTCAACGTTCATCATCGAAATATTATTAAAAAACGGCACGCTATCCATACCGGTCAGCGACGGAGTTGAGGGGCGTCCACCAACGTTGATAAAAAT
>JACMOJ010000404.1 GCA_014378085.1 Burkholderiales bacterium
CCTTCGATAATGGCTTCGTACACATTGATTTTTTTGACAAGGCCGCCAATCAGAAACAGCACGATGATGCCGAAGAGAACGAGATTGCTCGCGACCTTCGACACAACCTGAATTTCAGCCTTCGTCAGGTAGTTACTGAAGTACCAAACAATACCAAGAATAAAAAGCGTCATGCCACCCAGCCAAGCAAAGATGACGGGATCCAAGAGGTTAATCCGTTGCTTGATCGACAACGCCAGAAAAGCGACGAGCGTGCCAGCGTAGGTCGCAATTAGCGTTGGAATAAAGATGTCCGACGGGTCTTGTGCGCCCAGCACGGCGCGTTGCGCCATCACCGTTAACGGAATCAGTGTGAGCCCCGCAGTTTGCAGAACGAGGAACATGATCTGCGCGTTGCTGGCGGTGTTCTTCACCGGATTCAGGCTTTGCAGGCTCTCCATGGCTTTTAGCCCAAACGGCGTCGCCGCGTTATCGAGGCCCAAGAAATTCGCCGAGAAATTCATCACCATGTGCCCGGTGGCGGGATGGTTTTTTGGGATGTCGGGAAAGATGCGAGAAAAGAACGGCGCAATCAGCTTGGCGATGGCACCGATGAAGCCGGCCTTCTCGCCGACATTGAGAATGCCCAGCCAAAGTGTCATTACGCCCGCCAGTGGCAGGGCAATGTCCATGACACCAACCCGCGCCGAGTCGAAGGTGCCATCGACAATCTTTTTGAAGACCTCGGTATCTCCCAGAAAAATCCACTGCCCGAGCGCGGCTAAAAAGCCCACGATAAAAAAGCCAGCCCAAAGATATGTCAATGCCATGTCGTGGTGGTCTCCGAAGTTTGCCGCGGGGTAGGTCGGTTCAGCGAATGTCCAGGTATTAGTTGAGCTTTATCCAAATCGGCGCAAATTTGTTGTCTGGCCGATGCACGAGCGTGACGTTGGCGCGCGTCACCCACGGGATCACCTGGCGATGCAACGGAATCACGTGCACCTCGCGCTGGATAATCTCCACGGCGTCATTGATCATTTTTTGCCGTTTCGCAAGGTCCATTTCAACCTCTGCTTGGCTGATTAATTGATCAACTTCAACGTTCTTAAAATTACCGTAGTTGGTTTCACCAGCGCCTTTGCCGCTATTGCTATGGAAGAGAGGCTTTAGGGTAAACATGGCATCGTTATTGTTATCCCCCCAACCTTGCATACAGACAGAAAACTCCTGCTTTGGTGTTCTTGCAAAGTATTGCGCCTTTGGCATGGCATCTACTTTGACGCTCAGCCCAATCCGCGCCCACATGCTGGCGAGAGCCACGCAAATTTTTTCGTCATTGACGTACCGGTCGTTTGGGCAATGCATGGTGAAGCCAAAGCCATTGGGGTAACCAGCCTCCGTCAGCAAGCGCTTGGCTGCGCCCACGTCGTACGCAAAGCGTTTTTCAAATGCGGCCGGAATACCTTCGCCCTTGGGATTGGGCAGCGGAATCGCCGTTGGTGTCGACAGTCCGCGCATGACTTGGGTCTGAATCGCGGTGATGTCGATGGCCTGATACATGGCGAGTCGAACACGCCGATCTTTCAGCGGGTTCTGACCCTTCACGTCAGAGAACAACAACTCATGGCGCGCCTGATCCAGTGCGATCATGATCACGCGCAGTTCGTCGCCCTCCCAGACTTTCAGGTTCCGATCGGTCTTCAGCCGGGCGACATCCTGCGGGCTCGGGTCGAGCACAAAATCGAGCTCTCCGGATTTCAGCGCCGCCATTCGCGTCACATCACTGGCGATTTGCCGGTACTCGATGCGCTCAATATTGCCTTCGTACCGGCCTTCTTTAATACCCCACCAATCGGAATTCTTGATGTGCACAATACGAATGCCGGGCTCAAACGAAACCAGTTTGTATGGGCCGGTCCCCATGGCGTTTTTGGACGCATAGGTCACCTCTTTGGTGGTGAAGTCCTGCGCATTCATTGCCTTGTGCTTTTGCGCCCATACACGGCTCATGATGGGCACTTCGGAAATGGAAGTGAGGCTAATCGGGTTCGCTTGTGCCGTCGTAAATTCCACTGTGTGATCGTCAATTTTTTTCGCCACGCCAGCAGGGATTGCGTAAGTTTTGAATTGCCGGGAGCTGGCGGCTCGTTCAAAAGAGAACACGACATCGTCCGCAGTAAAGGGTGTGCCGTCGTGGAACTTCACTCCCTTGCGCAAGTTGACCACCCGCTTGGTCAGGCTAAGCTGCGCGGACGACACCGCCAGCCACGGCGTGGCCGACATATCCTTGCCGGGTTGGAACAGCCGTTCGTAGACCAGGCCGTTGATGGACTTGGTGAAACTCTCGTCTTGGCCGTGCGGATCCTGCGTAGTGGCGTCACCTTTCGACGACCAGCGCAGCGTTTTTGCTTCAGTTGGCGCGATGACCGCGAGCGACACACCAATGATGCTGGCGGCGACCATCAGGCGTTGAGCAAAAAGACGTTGAGCAAAAAGGTAATGAGCAAAAGCGGACGGGCGCATGACAAAAGCTCCTGAGCGGGGTGATGTGAAATAGTCTAGCCCAGCGCCAACAGAAGTTGGATGTTGGCGCCGACGCTTCTCGCTTTCTAGCGTGCAAATTATGAACTAGCGCGCTTGATTTGGTATTAAATTGGTATTATCTGAATATCAAAAATATGTCCAACATCAAGGCGCGCGCAATCCGACTGCCTGGTGTTCTCTTTGTTGCACAGGGGCCATGAAGAAACACGCTACGCCAGCGGCTAAGAATTTTAGGTTCGACGCGCGCGACAGCTCACCGCTGTATGCACAGCTCGCGCGCAAGATCGCGGACGCGATTCGCGCTGGAAAATATCAGGTAGATGAAGCGCTGCCGTCCGAGCGTTTGTTGTCGGAGTCGCTCGACGTTTCGCGTGTCACCGCAAGAAAAGCCATTGATCGCTTGGTAGAGCAGGGTCTGGTGGTTCGCCGACAGGGTTCCGGCAACTACATCGCGCCAAGGTTTGAGCAGCCGCTGTCCCGGCTGTCCAGTTTTTCGGAAGAGCTTTCGCGGCGCGGTTACACGCCGTCATCTAGATGGTTGAAACGCGCTGTGGTGCTGCCGACCGCCGATGAGCAGATTAGCCTCGGCATCTCAGCCGCGACAAAAGTTGCGCGACTCGAACGGTTGCGGCTCGCTGATGATGTCGTCATGGCGTACGAGGTTAGCGTGCTGCCGCAAAGTGTGGTCAAACGCCCTACTGAAGTGGAAGGTTCACTTTATGAGTATCTTGGGCGCGGCCAGCAACTACCGGCACGTGCGTTGCAGCATATTCGTGCACTAAATGCGCCAGCCAAACTCGCCGCGCAACTGGGCATTGAAGTCGGGCAGGCGGTGTTGTTTATCACACGGGTCGGTTACAACGCCCAAGGTAAGGCGGTTGAGTTAACACACTCTTATTGCCGAAACGACTATTACGACTTTGTCGCTGAGATGCGCCGCGAGTAGGCGACAGTAGATAAATACACCATGCCGGCGACCACGATAAAGGGCAACATTCTCACGGGCGATGGATTCATTCGCGGCGTGTTGCGCACTGACACCCAAGGCAGAGTCGCCGAAATTAGCGGTGAGGTAGTCGACCTAGCGCGCGTGCGCGACAGCGCCGAGCCGATGTTGCTGCCCGGTTTTATTGATACGCACGTCCATGGTGGCGGTGGTCGCGACACCATGGAAGGCGGAATTGCGGTACCAGAAATTGCACAGGTGCACGTCAAATACGGAACCACCGCGCTGCTGGCGACAACCATGACTGCGCCGGCGGAAGATTTGGAAACCGCCTTCGTTGGATTGGGGGAGGTCTGCCGGACACGGCCCCAGCGTGGGGCACGGGTGTTGGGTGTGCATTTGGAGGGGCCGTACATCAACGCGGCGATGCTGGGTGCGCAGCCTGATTTTGCGCGGCCGTTCTTACCAGCGGAATTGATACGGCTTCACAGCTTGGCACCAATACGGCTGATCA
>JACMOJ010000405.1 GCA_014378085.1 Burkholderiales bacterium
CGCAGCCGCTGTTAACGACGTTAAAGTCAATCTGCTGATTGGTGCTGTTGGCATTTGTTGTAATGACATCGCTAACGACCGTAAACAGGCCCCGCGTAATACTGGAGGTAGTCGCGGTGGGCGTCGTCAGGGTGCTACCGCTTGTTCCTGAGGCGGACCCGCTGAACGTAAAGGGATTGGTCGCGCCGGTCGCGTTAGCAACGTAGGTCCAAGTCATCACGGTGCTACTGCCGGTCGCTAAGCTGGCGACAGAAGCAGGAGTTGGTCCAGAAACATAGGTAACTGGCGCCCCCGCGGCTGGTGTCAAAGAGCCACTAATGGCCGTGATCGTGGATCCGGTATTGTTAACAATTGTCATCGTCACGGTTAGCGGCGAGCCAGAATACAAGCATGACGACGACGCGGCGACGCTGGCGTTGAATTTGCTGACGGCAAGCGTAGTAGAAGTTGCACTTGCGGAAGTCACGGTGCCACCATTTTGGGCGAATGCCGTAAAGTTGATCGTCCCACTGTCGGTCAACACGGTGCTGTAGGTAAAAATGATCGTCCCCGAGGCCCCTGCCGCGAGACTGAGTGGGCTTCCGCTCGTTCCCGTTACCGCCTGCGTTACCGTTCCGGTTTTTGTTGCGGCAGGTGGATTGTTGTTCGAGACCACTGAACTTTGTGTCGCGCTGGAATTGTTTTTTACCGTCATCCGCAATTGAAAGCTGCTTCCTGCCGTAATCGCGGTGATTGGATTACCCAGTGTGTCGGTAATTTGAAACGAGGTAATGGCGAGGGATTTTCTCGTCCACGATCCTGTACTGCTCGCGTTAGTCTTCTTATTGTTTTTCGGCGGATTGGTGTAATAGCCTTGAATGGAAGCGAACGATTCGGCGGCATCGGCTGCAGATGTTCCCATCGCCAGTGCGAGACTGAATACGACCGATTGCCCTAACGCAATTGCGCTGGCGTTGGTACTTACGCGAAAGGTCACGGAAGTGGTCGAGTAACTCGACACATACCAACCCGCGGGCGCAACCGGTCTCGACGTGTACACGGTGCCGCTCGCGCCAAGTGCGAAGCTAACAGCGTAATAATTCGTGCCGACGTCGGCACCCGTATTGTTGTTGGTCAGCGTGTAGTTAAGCGTTTGGATGCTGCCCATACTAAACACCGCTGACGCGCCCGACGGAGACTGCGCCGAGGTCAAGACGCGCGCGGCGTGTGCAGCACCTCCCCATGTGCAGAACACCAGCATTAACATAATCAAGTACGCGCGGTTTGCAAGTAGATTCATGTTTTATCGCTGAATTGTTCGGCGTGCATAGCGATTATTGGTGCTCTGCGTACCCGTTGAAAACATTTCGACCTGGTAGTCGGCAGAATCCCCACCTACGAGCACCGGCGTCACCGGCTGGCCGATGGCGTGCGCGGCGGGCGTCACAGGAGTGATGGTATCGAGGCACCGGGTAATGCCGTTCAACGTCGTTGTTCCGCCGGCAGTAGAAGTGCTGCTATAACCAATCTCCTCACCCTCTACATCCAGCGTGCCCGCACTGAGAAATTTTGAGTTTGCGTCAACCTGAATCGATGCAAGTGGGGCGCAGTTTGCGAGCAATGCTGTTCGCAAAATTGTTACTGGGTAGACAGTGTCGCCTCGTGAATGAACGCTTGCGACTGCGACGGCAGGGGTGACAGGGCTAGCACCTACTGACTGAGCCCGCGTAACGCCGGTAAATGTCGTTGCAGTTATCCCGGTATAACGCACAAACTCCGCGCTAACGGAAATATTGTCCTCGATCTGGAGTATCCCGCTCGCTGGAAACCGGTCTGTGGTGTAGACGTTAAGCGTACCCGCCGCAGCTGACGCACCGGTGCGCATCAAGGTTGCGGGCAGATTGCTGTACACGGTAAAAGTCCCCGCGCCAAACGCTTGCGCGGCGGGCACACCCGGATTGGGGTCGGTAGCGCTTCGGTACCAACTCAGCGATTGCGACCAGCGGCGCTGTTCGAACTCAAGCCCGCTCTCCGCATTAAACAGCGCTCGCACGGAATTTAAGTGCGACGCGCCCGCCATCGCATTGTTCGCGGCGAGATAGCTTAATACGGCAGCAAGCGCGCCAATGACAACCAACAGGGCGATGAGCACGATCATTAAATACCCGGATTGACGCGCCGGGGCTACTTTGCCGCTCACGGGAAATTCCTTGGATTCACGGAAAATTCCTCGGACTCACTGCCACGGTGTAGTCCTTGCTGATCGCGCCCTGCGTCGCGGTGAAGCTGGCCAAAATCGTAAAGATTTGTGCAGGCACTACAGTCGCCGCGTTGGTCTTTGTCAGATAGGAAAAAGTCACGCTGCTGATGCCGTAGGCAAGCGATTGGGTATTGCGCATTAATTCGCCTATAGCCCCGGGGCAGGTGCCGACCGCACCCAAACAATACCGAATGGTGGTGCCGTCAACATCCACAAAGCTGAAGTCACTCGCTGAAGTGATTGTGATATCGGACGGCGCGCGGATATTGCGCACCTCACGCGTAAAACGTTCGAGCGCGACACGCCCTTGCCAGTCGGTTTCGGCGATATTTCTGCCCGTGACATAAGCGGTGAATCCCTGCGCGAGCAAACGCGACACCATGGCCCCGATGATGCCGAACAATACAATTGCGGCGACTATTTCGACGAGCGTAAAGCCACTTGATGTTGGGTTGCGCAACGGATTTGTCATGACATTAATTCGCCACCAACGCCGTCGCCGTCGCGGAAAAGATCCCGCCAACGGTCACGGTGACCACTTTGTAATTGATCGGATCGCCGCCCCAGCCTGTCACGATACTGGATGTCACCGTATATCCGACTGGCGGAGTACAGGCAGACGGCCCGGGCCCCGGGTTACATGGGTCGGCAAGCGTCGCAAATCCTGCCGCTCCTGCGCCACGGCGCTGCGCCAGTATCAGTTCGAGCCGCGTTTGCGCAATCTCCGCCACCAGATCGGTCTGGCCAGCTTGTGAAGAACCAAGCAAGCTACTGCCCAGCGCCACAATTAAACCGGCTGCCAGCACACCTGCAAGCACGACGAACACCACCACCTCGATCAGCGTAAGTCCTGCAACCCTGCGCAAAATCAGCGACGGCGTTTTCACTTAACCCGGCCGGTTTCAGGTGAGATCTGCACGGCGCTGGTGTCGCTACCAGAGGTGAGCGTAATCGTCGCCGACGCGGCGAGTGCGAGGGTTGCATTCACATACGGCACGCCACGCGTGTCAAACGCGACATAGTTACTGCTCAAAGGTGGGTTATATCCGCTCAGCACGATGGGCGAAACAGAGCTTGCCGCGGTACTGTTAGTCATCGGTTGCACGACGGGTGTACCACTCATATCCGTAATTTGGTAACTACTTGCGGTGAAATTGATACGGTAGCGTTGCCCCTGGCTCATCGCGAGATTCTGCGTGTAGCGGATGGTCTCGGCCAGACGAGTTGCCGCCGCAGGAAGGGTAATGCCGGTGGCGGAGAGTCTGGGCGCCACAAGTACCGCCACGATGCCCAAAACTACCAACACCATCACCAGCTCAATCAGCGTGAACCCGGCATACGAACACAAACAATTAGGGCCGGAATTCCCGGCCCTAATTGACGCAATACGAATCCCTCGCGTAGGCTGACTGAGGAACAGATACCGCTTGCTCCCCGTCGTCGCCATCAGATTAATCAGGGCGCTGTCGTTGCCGTAAAGGTATATGCCGTTCCAGCTGCGGAGCCATCACCGTAAACCGCTGCACAGCTAGCACCAGTTGCCGTTGATGCGGTATTGGCCACCAAGTAGTGCGAACCAGCGACGGTCGTGGCAGGAAGCGCTCCCACCGTAAATGTTACCGTTGGTTGGATTAGCGCGCCAACACCTGAACAAGCTGCCACGGTAGAACAAACATTTGCGGTGACAACACCGTTCTTTGCTGCACAACCGACGACGTTAATTGAGTTCGCCGAATTCAGCGCGCCGGCAAACCCTTGCGCAGTCGCTCGATACGCATCCGACTTGAGATCAACGAAGCGTGGAATGGCCACCGCGGCAAGAATACCAATGATGACTATCACCATAATAATTTCGATCAACGTAAAACCTGCTTGAATTTTCTTCATGGTTGCGTTCCCTTTAGGTGGTTTGATGCAAATTCAATTTTGCTTGCCGAGGCCCTATGCGTCAGCGGCATTTTTTGTATTTCAGAAGCAATATTACACTCAACAACCAGACACTTGACAAAAGTCACATAGATTAACAAAAAACCCCTAGACCCCGGCTGCTTTAGCACTCGCGACCGCCTAGCGCGTGATGCCCTCGCGTTCAGCCCCGCGCGTTTAGCCCCGCCCCATTGCAGCCTGCCCGAGCGACCACATCGGCAGGAATATGCCGAGGGCCAGCACCAACACCAATACCCCGAGCAACAAAAGGATGAGTGGCTCGATTTTGGTCGCGAGCCCCTTGATCGAATACCCCGTTTCGCGCTCGTACATGCCTGCCACTTCAAGCAGCAGCGAGTCAATCTCGCCCGCCTCTTCACCAACCACAATCATTTGCAGCACCACTGGCGTAAACACACCCGTCGCCGCAGCAGATTGCGACAGGCTCTCGCCGCGCTCAATGGCTTCCCGCATGTTGTCAATCTTGGCGGAAATAAACGCGTTGTCGACAGTTTGGGACACCACCGCCAGCGCCTGCAAAACGGGGATGCCGCTTTGGGAAGCCAACGCGAAACTCCGCGCAAACTTCGCCAACGTTGCCTTTTGAATGATGTCGCCGACGATGGGGAGCCGTATCTTACGTTCATCCCACCACGTTCGGCCGCCAACGGTATTGAGCCCATGACGAATACCAAAGATGCCTGCAACGAGGCCAACCGCCAGCAAAGGCCACCAGCGTACCGTCCAGTTTGAAAACCCGATGAGCAGTCGCGTCGGAAGCGGAAGCTTCGCGTTGAAGCCCGCAAAAACATCAGCAAACACGGGGATCACAAACATATTCAGTACCGCAATACCCAACAAGGCGGCAATGATGACGAACATGGGATAACGAACCGCCGATCGAATTTGTTCGCGGATGTCCTTCTCAAATTCGAGGTGAATAAATAGCCGATTAAACACCTCGGACATTTGACCGCTGACCTCCCCCACCCGCACCATCGACACATAGAACGGCGAAAATACGCGAGAGTGTCGGCTCAGCGCCGCTGAAAGATTGCGCCCCTCATCAAGGTCTGACTGGAGTTCTGCGATGACTGCAGCTAGCGCCGGATTGCTGGTGGACGCTCGCAAACCGGCCAGCGCGCGCAAAATTGGTACCGCGGTGCGCTGCAACGTATACATCTGCCGGGTAAACAAGATGAGATCAGTGTCGCTGATCTTCGGCGACAGCAGGTTTTGCCACGCCGGTGGCTTTACGATTTTTTCTGGCGTCGGTCGGCTCGAAGTGATTTCAATGGGCACGATTCGCTGCGCTCCCAACTCCCGCACAACTTCTGCCTGAGACTCCGCGTCCAGCGTGCCAGTCACCATGGCAAGCTCCGCATTCCGTCCTCGATAGTGATACATGGGCACGCTGCTCAATCCTCAGCCATGCTAACAACGGTCATCGCTTCCGCCACCGAAGTGGTACCCGAGCTAACGAGCGCCAGCGCATGATCCATGAGCGTTTGTCCACGCATGCTCGTGCGCGCCGATGCCAAAAACGCGGCACCTGCGCCATCAATCGTTGCCCGCGTTGTCGCGTCATCCATCACAAACATTTCGTAAACGCCGCTGCGTCCACGGAAACCCGCCCCACCGCATTGGCCACAGCCCAGCGCGGTTTGTAGCGGAATCCTCGCACCCTCCTCCCCTCCAGCAATTGTCAGCCAAGCGCGCTCTTGGGGCGTCGCCTGATGTTTAACTTTGCAGCTCGTACAAAGCAGTCGGCACAATCGTTGTGCAATCACCGCGCGAAG
>JACMOJ010000406.1 GCA_014378085.1 Burkholderiales bacterium
ACTTAATCTCGGTACGGGGCGCGGCGTCAGCGTGCTGCAGATGGTGAAGGCGATCGAGCGCGCGAGCGGAGCGAGCATCCCGCTACGTATTGTTCCGCGGCGCGCTGGCGACGTCGGATCTTGCTACGCTAACGTTGAACGTGCTGAAGCAATACTCGGCTGGAAAGCTACCCGCTCCATCGACGAAATGTGTGCGGACGCCTGGCGTTGGGCCACACGTGGTGCCTATGCGCCGGACTTGCGCTAGTGGTGTGTACGTTTGTTGACGTGAACCATAACCTGCAAGAAGCCGCTGGAATTGGCTCAGTAGTGGTGATCATGCGGGGAAGTCCCCGTAGGCGTCTAACGTGGCATTGCATGCTGTGTTGAAACACGCCAAAGCAATGTTGAAACGCGCAAAAGCAATTGTTGGCGTAGCCGTTTTTGATGTGCCTCGTTACCTTTTGGCAATGTTCTATGACCATGATCGGTACCTCGGCATCTGTAACCGCGCCGAATCGCTAATCGCAGCACCAGACGGAAGCGGTTACCGTTGTGACTGGCGCTGGACGTCGGATCTTCATGCGCCAACGGTTATTCCTGCCCTTGGCCAATGGCTGATGCGTCGGTCGCTTCTCGACCATCCGATACAGCGCAGTCCGAAGCTCGCCACAACTTTCGAGGCCCCGGAAATCAGCTTCATCATTGGTCACCGTGGCACCGCGAGGCTGCCGCTGCTCTTGGCAACGATTGAGAGCATTGCAACGCAGGTCGGCGCACGCGTCGAATGCATCGTTGTTGAGCAAGACGGTAACCCCACAATCCGCGATCAGATTCCTGGATGGGTTCGGTACATTCACACCCCCCCAAGTTATGACATGCCTTACTGCCGATCATGGGCGTTCAATGTGGGCGCCAATCTGGCGCAGGGACGTGTATTAGTGTTGCACGACAACGACCTGTTAGTGCCAACGGACTACGCCGCAAAAATAGTACAACGCACAGCTGAGGAGTACGAAGTTGTCAACTTAAAACGTTTTATTTTTTACTTGTCAGAACATCAGACGCAGGACTATCTCCGTGGCCACATTGAGATATCGGACGTTGTTCCAGAAGCGATCATGCAAAATGCCGAAGCTGGTGGGAGCATTGGGATCACACGAGATGCCTACGACCGCATAGGCGGCATGGACGAATCGTTTATTGGTTGGGGCGGGGAAGACAACGAGTTCTGGGAGCGCGCACAGGCGTGCCGCGTTTGGCCCTACGCCTCCTTGCCGATCGTGCACTTGTGGCACGCTGCGCAGCCCCGTAAGCAAGATTTAAACAACCCATCATTAGGTCGCTACCTAGCGCTGTCGATGCGGTCACCTGAATCGCGCATTGCGAATCTCAGATCGGTCGCCCAGGGAGACATCCGCGGGCCAGCGGGATCCTCCCGAAACGTAGCAAGTTGATTTGTGCGGCGGGCGATGACAAGCATCCGGTCATGACGCCAATGTACCCACGGACTGGGCCGCGACTTGGCGCCCAATCGGCCAATAGAAGCCAAATGAAATGAGAACTGCAGCCGCGACCCATTCAGACATAGCGTCTAAAATTGAACTATGGGTGCACTTCTGTCTACTAATTCCGGCTTCGCTTACTACCTACTTTTTCGGTCGGGTCTGCCAGCTGCCCAATGCGGTGAACCTCGCTGCGGTCCTGCTCGTCGTTACGGCACTATATTTCTTTTCCCGCGCGCCCGCGACTGCGGTCAGTCGTGTGAAACAAGGCGACAACGCTGTTGAGGCTGCGGGCGTCGTCGCTATTCTGCTCGCAGTCCTGATTCTGATCATCTCTGTCGCGCCCGCGGGGCGCTATGCATGGTTGCTTGGAGGCGGCGGGTATCCTGGCGCGTTTCTGAATGCGGACGAATCCTACAACTTCATGATTGCGCAAGGGCTGGCGCAGGCCTTCCCGCCGCCTGATTTGACCTACTCGGGACGAGTGTCTGCCTATCACCTGGGTGGCCCGATGCTTGCAGAAATGCTAAACAGATTTGGTGGGGTCTCACTTCATCTGGCGTTCTACGGCGTCTGGCCCGTCGTAATGAAGGTCGCGGCAGCCTGTTCGATTTTTTGCATCCTTGGCAAACTGGCGCCTGTTCTGTCGACCACGAAGAAGCTGTTGGGTGTGCTCGCAACCAGTGGAGTTTTCACCGTCGATTTCTACAACATTGTCTGGAGCATCCGATCGCTGGCCAAGACCGGCGTTCTCAATGCAGAAACTGTTTTTGCCGGGATGCCGGTCGCCACTGGATACGTAGGCTTCATTGGTCAAGAGTTGCAATACGCGGCACCCTTGGCGATTGCGCTTTTTCTCGTGTTGGTAGCTAACCTTGAACGGGCAGGCAGCCTTCTTCTAGCAACTGGACTCGTTGGTATCTTCCTCGCAAAGTCGTCGGTCTTTGCGCCGATTGCGGCAGGCTGGGGGGCGTTCGCCACCTATCACCTGCTTCGTCATCGCGACTACAGGTACTTTGTGGCTGGCGTTATCGCGCTAGGGCTTTGCCTTATTGCGCGTCCGTACGTAATGGAAGCTGGCATGGCGTCTTTCGGGCTGGGGGGCGGCTACGGGCTTGATTGGCTAGCCGGTGTGGGCGCGCACCCCTCGGCGGCTCTCGGACTGCGCGGGACGGTTGCGGCCGCCGTGATTGGCATGGGCCTCTTGGTGGTCGGCAGTCATATTTTTGGGTGGGCGGGTGCTTTGCTTGTCAGGGATCGGTGCCAGCACCGTGCGTTGGAAGGCCCGCTTTTGCTCATTGGGCTCAGTGTATTTTTTGCTGCCCTGTTTTGCGCTTTTTTCGTCTTTCGGATAGACCCTGTGGCACAAGCTGGCTTTTATGCGATCCATGAACAAATTAAAAGTGCTCTCTGGCTTGGAGTGGACACCTATATTTACGAAATGGGCAAGTTTTCTGTCGGCGAAGCGAAGATCGTTGTTTTCTACGGACTCGGGCTAATCGGCATCTCCGGAGTCCTTTGGGTAGATCAGGTCGCCGAGTCTGAGGGGCGTAGGGCGGCGGCTTGGGTTGTGCTCTGGTGCGCAATTGCCTCAGGTTGCTGGCAGTCGTATGAAGGTGCATTCGGCCCCTTGCCCAATCGAATGAAAGTGATAACGGCAGGCAAGGCGCAAGCTTTGGCCTCGATCCCTGTTGCTGGATCAGTCATCCTCACAAATGAGTGTGCGTATGACCGAAAGGTCGAGTTGCACATGCCGCTTATGAACGCTGCGATGGCCGCTGTTTATGGGCATCAATTTTGGGCTTGCCAGTTTATGTTCGGCAACAATTTTGCAGTTCCTGACGCACCTGAACGCCTGCGACGCATTCAGTGGTTCTGGGCTGCCGAAATTGGCGACGATCATCTTCGCTTTCTGCGTAGTGCGGGAATAACGCACCTCCTGTTGGATCGTGGAGCATCGTTGGGGTCAAACCCATCTACACGGTTCGACAAAACGCCATGGCTAGACACAGAGATTAAAAACAGTGAATACATCGTTTATAAAATCAATCGCGCGCTACCCTAGGCTGGGCGCGTTTGTTTGTGTCGCGATTGATCGGCGCTCGCGATCAGTTTGAGGGTTGATAACGCTGCGAAGCACTCATGGGCTTCACGACGCACCTTCGCGCCTCCTTTACTAGGTCAGCTAAGCCCCGAGTGGCCCACAAACTAAAGATGGAAACCTCGCATGAAGCGCGCAATAATCACGGCAGCCAGCACTCACCGCATTGTATTTCTCGACTATTTGAGAATTTTTGCCTTCGTCACCGTTTTGATCGGCCACACGTTCTATCTATCTTTAGTCAACTTGGCCCAGGATCCCACAGCGCATTCGACGGCTCGCTTAATCGCAAACCTCTGCCTACCTTTTGTGTATGGGGGCGGCGCTGGAGTCGTTGTATTTTTTCTTGTTTCGGGCTACATCATTACCCAAGTACTACAAACTGAACAGACCGTCGAATTTTTGGTAAAGCGAGCCTTCAGGATCTATCCCCTCTACATGCTTGCAGTGATCGTTCAGTACGCGCTTCTTGCCATAGCTGGTCAGGCCCCTAATCTCCAGATATTGCTGCCGCAGTTGCTCCTCGTGGGCGACTTCTTTGGTACACCGTACACATTAAATGGTGTCGAGTGGACGCTACGTCTGGAGATTGTTTTTTACGTGTTTATGTCCTTAGCACGGTCACTAAATTTGACCACCGGCGCCTCTAAAGTTCTGCCGTATCTCTTGGTGGCGACGACTATTGCGTGCGGAATCCTTGCGCCAATTCCATCTGCCGACATATGGTCGAAAGGATATGTCACTATCTATGGCCCGTTTCTTCTTTTGGGATCAATGTTTTACCTTTTCGAAAGAAGGAAAATAGGTGCAGTGTTTTTGTCTTTGTTTACAGTTTTAATTTTCTTGCAGTACTTTAAGTTAATAGCCGCTTATCAAAAGATGTGGCTTGATGCCCATTTTGCGGCGCTTGCGCTCCTGATTTTTTTCGTGTGTTGGGCTGCTAGAAGCCGCATATCCGCCGCGCCCCAATGGGTGCTGCTTTTGTCTAATATGACGTACGCCGTCTACCTGTTTCACAATTGGTTCTTTGATTACACCAAAAAATTGTTTGCTCATTTCAGCGTGGCGATTGTCCATCCTGATGTTCAAGCGTTGGCTGTGTTGCTTATGGTGTGCTTCTTTTTGGCGAAGTACGTTGAGAAACCTGCAATTTTTCTCGGACGTGTTTTACTTGTAAGATTGAGAATTTCACAGGGCTTTAGGCGATGAAATCCCGCGTAGCTTTTTTTTCTGCCCAGTTGGTGAATCAGTCGATCAATTCGCATGCCGCAATAGCGCGAGTGCTAGATCGCTACTGGTATGTGATGGGTGACGAGGTTAGAAATTTTGAGACCGCTTTCGCTGCGTATTGTGGTGTTTCCCACTGCATTGGCGTGGCCAACGGCACTGACGCGCTTGAGCTTGCTCTCCGAGCTGTCGGTGTCGCGCGCGGCGACAGCGTAGTTCTCGCTGCCAACGCTGGCTACTATGGCAGCGCCGCGGTACGTTTGATTGGTGCAACGCCAATTTACGTTGATGTGGACTCGCTGAGCTTGACCCTTTGTCCTAGATCTCTGGCTATGGCGTTGGTGGGCCGCGAGACAAAACCTCGAGCGATTATTGCTACACATTTGTACGGCCAGTTGAGTGAAATTGAGTCCATTGCTATGTTGGCCCGCGCTCATGGCGTAAGTTTGATTGAAGACTGCGCCCAGTCTCACGGAGCATCGCGCAACGCCAAGCGCGCCGGTAGCTTTGGCGACATCGGCTGCTTTAGTTTTTATCCCACCAAAAA
>JACMOJ010000407.1 GCA_014378085.1 Burkholderiales bacterium
CTCATGCAGATCGAACGAAGAAACACCTTCATCGGAGTGATTCACAGCGACGCGCTTGAAGCTCTGTACCAGATTGGCGGCGCGTTCCAGGTTTCGCAGGAGGATGTTGGCGCTTTCCATGGCGTCGTCCATGAATTCTTCAAAGTCGGCGCGCTTGAGCGTTCCTGATTTACTTGCGCTCTTGATTACCTTGGTCGCGGTCATGAGGTGGCTGGCGGCCGTCACGCTGATGCCGATGGGGGTATTGATTTCGTGTGCCACCCCCGCGACCAACGCGCCAAGCGACGCCATTTTTTCAGTCTGGATGAGCTGTGTCTGTGCATCCTGCAATTGTTCCAGGGCGGTGCGCAAGGCATGGGTACGTTCGAATACTTGTGCGTCAATGTCGGTACGCGCCAGACGCAATGCATCTTCCGCTTGTTGCCGTCGCTCGGCACCGAGGCCGCGTGAAGCCACTTCGGCTAGCGCAATCACGAAGTCCTGGTCGTCGTCAGTCCAGTGGCGGGGCGATTTCTTTTGCTCGCAATTAAGCAGTCCCATGACCTTTCCCTCGATCCGCACTGGTACGATCAAGTTTGAAACCACGCCGGCGGGGCGCGTATAGAGCTCATGAAACTCGGCCGTGATCGGATTGGTCCTGACGTCATCGGCGGCCACCAGACGGTTGGCCAGCATTGCCTCGAACAGGCCAGGAAATTCACTGCGGGCAATGCGCCGATCATCAGGAATTTCTTTAAATGCCCCGTTTGCACGAAACGCAACGCAATAGAGGATGCGCTGATCATCCGAGAACAGCCACACGCCAACGCGCCGGACATTCAGCCCGGTGCACGCCGTTTCAGCAATTTTCTCCGCGGCAATTGTGAAATATCCGGAGTCAATGTAGGCTGACTTGGAAAGTTCGAAGAGAAGGTCACTTTGAAACGTTAACACGTGTTCAGGTGCGCGACCATGCGCGCGTAATCAGAGACCATTCCCAATACCCGTACAAAGATGCGCAATGCGTGGCGCATTAATCGGGATGCAAAACGCGCAAGTGCATATAATCTGGTAGGCGTGAAAGTAACAGGTCCACAAGTCGTGGCTCGAAATGTGTCCCGCGCCCGCATTGGATATAGTCCACAATCGCCTGTTTTTCCCACGGAGCCTTGTAGCAACGTTCGCTGCCAAGGGCGTCAAACACGTCGGCGAGCGAGGTGATACGCGCAAAGATATCGATGTTTTCGCCGGCCAAACCACCGGGATAACCAGTGCCGTCCCATTTCTCGTGATGCTGCAGCGCAATCATCGCGCCTCGCTGCATGATGCGCTTGTCAGACTTGTTGAGCATCTCGAAACCCATGGTCGTATGCGTTTTCATGACCTTGGACTCGCTATCGTCGTGCTTGCCAGGCTTGTTAAGAACCACATCGGGAATGCCAATCTTGCCCACGTCATGCAAAGGCGCGGCAAAACGGATCAGGTCGACTTGTTGCGCATCGAGGCCGTAATCGCGCGCCAGCATTTCCGCAATCGCCGCCACACGTTTCAGGTGGCCTCCGGTTTCCTTGGACCGTTGCTCGACCGCTTCCCCAAGCACGTAGATCAATTCCCGCTGCGTTTCTTCAATCTCTTCGTGCAGCAATAGATTCTCGTAGGCGACTGCCACATTCGCGCAATAAAGCTCTAGTAGCTTGAGGCTGACCGGCGGGAGCGGGCCGCAATTGGAAAGGTAGAGCAGGTTCTCGCTACCCTTGGTCGTGCGGAAAAACCCGACATAGTCATTGCCATCCGCTTGCGACTGTTTGGAGTCAAAGGCACGCCGCAGTTTGGCATCGAGCTCGGCCGACAACGCGTGGGGCCGTTGCGACGGAAAAGTGCCTTCCGTTCCCTTGCCGGCCACGGCCAACAGGCGGTAATTGGGAGAGTTTTTTACCTCGGCGAATGCGCTGAGCACATTCCAGTACTGGGCATCGCCCAAATTCATGAGATTGGTGAGTTGATCCAGTACTGCCGAAGCAAAGCTCGGGATCGAGCGGGCCTGCGCCACTTCGGACAGCGCTTCGATCATGCGCTCGAGTCCGCGTCGATGATTATTCAGCAAGCAGATATCGCGATACGTTCGCAGCGCGGCATATAGAAGTGTATTCAGCTTGGTGGCGGTGAGTTCGGTCTTGCTCTTGTAATCGTTAATATCGTAAGCATGGATGACGCTGTCTTCAGGCGCAACCCCCGGTTGGCCGGTTCGCAAAACAATGCGAATATCGCGGTTTTTCAGTTCCTCGCGGATGTATCGCGCCAGTTCGAGCCCGGCCATATCCCGCTCCATCACCACATCCAGCAAGATGAGCGCGAGATCCGGTTCCTCGACAAGAAAACGTTTTGCCTCAATGCTGTCGTGCGCGCTGATGATGCGCAGAGGCCGCCCGTCGTATTCGAAGCCTTTGAGCACCAGTTTCGTCACACCGTGGACTTCCGGATCATCATCAACCACCAGAATATTCCATGGCGGGATGACGCGTGAATCAGCGACTGCCGCGGCGATGGGGGCGGTATCGCTGGCCTCAACGTCATGATCAGCAAAGCGAAGTAGGTCCATGATCGGTTCCGTCCCGGTGTATTTGAGGCATAAAAGCATTGCGAAATGACAGTGCGACGGCAGCCAAAGCACCTGTGCGATCAATTATTCCGAACCTGTTACCAATTTAGGCGAAAGGCGACTCAGGCACAAGGCTCATTTCGCGTCAGGAGCACGTTGAGGCGCGTAAGTAGTCAATTTCAAGGAGCATTTGATCAGATGTCTGCGACCCGAATACTTGATCAGGAGCGCCTTACTGCAATTGCGTCGCCGGAAAAACGGGAGTTACCGTTTCGTCGCCACTTGTTCATCGATAAATTTCGCTACCCGATCAAGCACCGGCTTGCCGTTGCGTAGCGGCGCGGCCAGCGCGAGCAATATCCCGACATGTCCCATTTCCGGGTAGAAAGTTACTTCTGCGGAACCACCGCGCTCAGCGATACGCGTAGCGAGATTCCTGCTGTTATGGATACCCACACGCGTATCTGCAGTGCCGTGCAGCAGCAGGGTGGGGGGTTCCTTGCCGGTGATGAAATTAATCGGCTGCGATGCCGCGCGAACCGGCGTCGGAAAAATGAATTCCATTTTCGCTTCGGTCAGCGGCAGGAAATCCATCGGGCCGGCGAGGCTCACCACACCGCGGATCCGTCGTTTGTCGATACCGACCCGGTCAAGATAGGTTGCGTCAAAGGCTACCAGCGCGGCCAGTTGTGCGCCGGCAGAATGGCCCATGGTGAATACCTTGTTCGGGTCGCCGCCGTGCTGGGCAATATTGTCAAACGTCCATTTCATGGCCAGCGCTGCGTCGTCCATATACGCCGGGAAGGTGATTTCCGGATAGAGGCGATAGTCGGGAACGACCACCACATAGCCGCGTGACGTCAGCGCCTCAGCGGCGAACAGGTAGCCACCTTTGTCGCCGGAATCCCACGCGCCACCGTAGTAAAAGACCACGACGGGTTTGAGCGCCGGTGTAGGTGCCGCGTCCACCGGCCGGTAGACATCAAGCCGATTGCGGGGAAGGGGACTAAAAACAATATTTTGCGTGACCGTGAAACCGCTTTCCGGCACGAATGTATTGAGCAGGCGCGTGGCTGAGCAGGCAGAGAGGAGGGCGGCGATGCCAGTGACGACGAGCAATTGCCGCAAGCGGCGGGAGAGTGTAGGTTTCATACCTATATTATCTGTGAGAAATGCTGCAGACGCGTTACGCGGGCGGGTGAATTTTGCCAAATTTTCTTGCCGCGTAGATACCCAGGCCATTGACCACGCTGGAAAAACGGTCGCCGTTCACGCGGGTGGCCTTTGGGAATAGCGTTGTGATGCGCGCGGTTAAAAAATGCAACCCTGTCGAGCCGCCCGTGAAATAGACCGCGCTTACTTTGTCAGCGTGCACACGTGCCCGCCGCACGGTTTCACTCGCGGTTTCGACGATACGGCTGACCTTGTGTTCAAGTGCGTCGGCTTGCTGCTCAACTGAGAATGTCGCCTGCAGATGATCTTCCACAACATTCAGGTCAATCAGGCTATGGCCGTTGATCGCCACATCGATCTTGGTTTGTTCGGCGAGTGCGGCGAGGTGATGCCCGAGGCGATTGCTGATCACTTTCATCAGCCGCTGGTAACGCACTGCATCACCGTACATGCTGATCATCTCGCGTAGTTCGATCACGCGATTTTGCGCGTAGACCGTGTTGATCAGATGCCAGGTGGCGAGGTCGAAATACACTTTGCCCGGCACCCGTCTACCTTGCAGACCCAGCGAGCCGTAGCCAAGCTGCGGCATGATCGCGGCGAGATTAACCGATTGGTCAAAATCTGTCCCTGCAACGTGGACGCCATGATTGGCGAGGATGTCGTCCTCCCGCGCGAGGCGGCTGTGGCGCACCGGGCCGACGCGTACCAGCGAAAAATCCGAGGTGCCGCCGCCGATATCGGCAACCAGCACCAACTGCTCGTCCGTAATCCGCGATTCGTAGTCCAGCGCGGCGGCGATGGGCTCATATTGAAACGCGACTTCCTTGAATCCTGCTGCGCGTGCAGCGGTCTCAAGCGAGGCCAGCGCCGTCGCATCGCGTGCGACCGCGTGACCGACAAAATGCACCGGGCGACCGATGACCACGCGCGTGAGCAGGCTGCCGTGCTGCGCCTCGGCGACGCTTTTCAGGTGGCGCAAATAGCCGATCACCACATCGATGTATTTGATCGCGATGCCATGTCCGATTTCGGTCGCCCGATCCATCAAGTCCGATCCGGGGATACTTTTGATCGAGCGCATCAGCCGCCCATCGAAACCATCCACATACGCCGCGACCGCCTCGCGCCCGAAACAGCGCGTCTCAACTTCGGCGTTATAAAACACGGCGGTTGGCATGCCTTGGAAGCCGGGCTCCAGCTCGATCAAGCGCATGCCGTCGCCGTGCGGGATGGCGACAGCAGAATTTGAGGTGCCGAAATCGATGGCGCAATAGTTGGCAAGGGACATGAAGAAGCGTGTGTGGTTAGCCGCGGTAACAAGAGCGGCGCTGGTGATCAGTGCGACAGCCGCGCTTCTGGAGGTCAAAGCAAAGGCGGGGGAGGATTATAGCGAGAACGTTGTTATGAGCAAAGTGCGGAACAGATCCGAAGTTGATTCTTACAGACCGCCATCTGGCGGGGTATTTCAGCCACTTATTGCCTGGGAGGCTCGCCGGTGCTTGAGTTCCTGACAAAATGAAACGCGCTTAAGCGTAATTGAATGGATATTGGCAACAACGTAGGTTGGCGCTGAGCTTGCAAAGTCCAACACATTGTCGTCGTTCATGTTGGGCTTCACGATGTTCAGCACCAACCTACTTTATGGCTTTTTTGTAACGTGTTTAGGCTCAAGTAAGCGTCATTCATGTTTGAACCTATTTGCTCTCAGGAAAATTCAATCAGCAAAGCGTTTGACCATCTCCCTCGCCGCCGCCAGAATAGTCGCCACAACAACAAAACGAATCATGCAAGGGAGTAGTAAATGTCTGCAAAACGCAAACCGCGCGCGCCAACCATCCATAAACTCAATCGTTTGTCGGAATCCAGTGGTGAGCTGCGTTGGGGCACGGGGCTTATCACCGGCGTGATCGCGCTGTCGCTGGCGATTCTTTGCTTTCTGGGTGTGCTGGCATTTCATTTTCCCGCCTACCTGACCACACCTGAACTGCGTAAGTCCTACGACGTACAAACCTTGCGCTACGTGTTGCTGGCGGCAATGTTTATCGCTGGTGGGTTGTCGCTGACCAATATTATTTTCAATCGCTCGCGCTGGCTTGCGACCAGCGCGTTTGCGCTCGTGGTGTTGAGTGCGCTGCTGGGTGGCCACAAGGTTCCAGTCGGTGATTTTGCCGATAACACCACCTACATCGGGCTCGACTGGTTCATCCTCGATCTGCTCGGTTCGACACTAATTTTCATCTTTATTGAAAAACTGTTTCCATTGAACAAAAAACAGCCTGTTTTTCGTCCCGAGTGGCAGACCGATTTTCACCATTTCATCGTCAACCACCTCATCGTCGGTTTTGTCCTGCTCGCGACCAACAAACTCGTACACGGTGGCTTCGGCTGGGCGATCAACACCAATCTGCAGATGTGGATTCAGAGCCTGCCGTTTTTATTCGAACTGCTTCTGATCGTACTGGTCGCCGATCTCGTCCAGTATTGGACGCATCGCGCCTACCACGAGGTGCCGCTGCTGTGGCGTTTACACGCCATACACCACAGCGCAAAGAGCATGGACTGGCTCGCCGGGTCACGCCAGCACGTGCTGGAACTTATCATCACCCGCACGCTGATCCTGGCACCGATTTATGTACTCGGCTTTTCAAAGGGCGTGATCGATGCCTACATCATCATCGTCGGCTTCCAGGCGGTGTTCAATCACTGCAACGTCGACGTGCGACTGGGCCCATTACGCTACCTGATTGTCACGCCGAATTTTCATCACTGGCATCACTCGCAGGACCAGGAAGCGCTGGACCGCAACTATTCAGCGCATTTCGCGTTTATCGATTACCTGTTTGGGACAGCCGTGAATGCCGAGCGCAAATGGCCGGTGCAATACGGGGTGCTGGGTGACTATGTACCCAATGGATTTTTGAAACAGGTCGGGTTTCCGTTTACGTGGCGCAGTTCTGCGCCGCCGCCGCGTGTGAAACGGCCGTGAAGTAATCCTTAAGGTGACCGGCAACAATTTGAAATCAAAACAGTTGCTGCTCCCTTTCAAATTACTGCCGCAAGCCCATATTGATGCGCAAAGTAAAAGAACCCGTTTTCTGGCGATGGGGCGCCATTATGTGTCTGCCCCCAATCGCTGTGCGACGTGGGCGTCAGCAAGCTGAGTACCATCGAACCGGAAAACACAGCTCTCAAGGGCCATTATCACGATTGAAATGACGCTCTTCGTTGTGCAAGCGCTTGGACGGGATGTGCGTTTCGATTAGCTGTGCTTTACGGTAATTGATGTGAGCCTGAATTGATTGGCTAACTGCCGACCGTATACAAGTGCGCCACGCACAGCATCTCCCGAGGATAGCGTCCATGCTGTTTTACGTTGCCAGCACTGACATGCATCGCGCACAGGCAGTTCATCCACTGCCTTAAAACCCTAATGAAAGAACGCAAACGCGAGCAGGCTTCATAAAAGTACTTTGCGCCTCGCTTGTCCTCACATTGGCCGGTTGCATACCCTCCTGACGTTTATCGATTTCACACCGGAAATGACAGGCGGCCAGATTTGTACCAGCAATTGTGCTGACCAAGAGAGCGTGGAGTACGCGGTCGACAGCGTCAAGATCACAAGTAACCTCTCGATGTGGTCACTAACCGGGATAAGGCACCGTTTTTATACATATTCGTTAACATTCCCATAGGCGTCAAGGTTGAGCTGCAGTCGCGTGACATTTCCGTCACGTCCGCGCTCGTCACGGGCACCAAACGCTTCCCGATTCCCGCCTTCAGAGACCCACGCTACTCAGTAGCGCCCGGAAAACCACCAAGGCCTTCGACTGGCGGCGAGTTGAATTTTCAAGAACTGTCGGCTACGACCAGCTTTTTCATCTGCTTGCCAATGCCGAAAATTCCTGTCGGTGATCTGCGGGTCGAATTGCCAGATATGAGAATCAGGGAACGTCTCGGGAAGATTCCGCCGATTGAATTCAAAAAATTTCCCCGCGTTGTTGTCATGGCGCCACTGAACTGTTGATAACGGGATTCTCCTCGACCCCTCGCTCTTTCTCGGGATAGCAGTGAAAGCATAGCCCGCGTAAATATTTGTAAATCCAACATTGGCGGGCCTCACCGGTCTGTTCTGCCACGAACGCTGCGTCAGAGCTTGATTTTGCGCAATCGCAGGGCGGGCTCGATATTCTCAATCCAAAGGTCCCTTTGCGCTGACCCTAAGTCAAAATATTTTGCATCATCAGACTTTCCTCAACAAAGCGCCGCACAACGCACCCAGTACGCAAAAAAATCAGTACGGCTGCCTGACAATCGGCTTTGTTTGAGTCGTACCCGCAAACGGCCCGCTAGTGAACGCATATGTCATCAACGCATTGTTGGCATCGCTAAATACCAGGCTGAGCGTACCCGCCGGGACCACCGCAACTCTGCTTGGGTCGTAAGTTGCGCCGAGCCACGGTGAGGATGTCAAGCTGACAAACGCGCCGGTATAAGTAAGTCCGTTCCAGGTGCCGTCGGTCATGACGTACCAAATTGCCTTGCCATCGATGCCGTATGTGTACCACGCGCCAAACAGGATGCCTGCCTGTTGTGTGATGCTAATGCCCCAGCCGTCCTGCGCGCTTCCACCCCACCACATGTCCCCCACCGTGAGCGGAGTGGTGCCGCGCCCGAATGCCTGTCGCTGCATCGATTTTTGGCCCGAGATCCCGTTGATGGTGTAGCTCACCACGGCTGTCGATTTGCCGGTGAAATTGATGCTGATGGTACCGACCGGAGCACCTACGGCAAATTGTGCCGCGTTATACGCATTTAGCGGTGCTGACCTCGGCTGATATAGTGCTCCTGAGTAGGTTGTGAAATCGCTGTTCCAGGCACCGCCCGGCAACACATACCAAGCCGGATTGCCGGCGCTGTCATAAACGAAGAGCACATTTAACTGGGTGTTGCCATGCTGGTTGATTGACATGCCCCAGCCGTTTTCAGTGGTGCCGACCCACCAGAGATCGCTGTAATTGGCAGCGCTGGTGGCCGTCGCTGGGACGGTCGCGGTGGCGAGTGACGAGCCAAACGACGCCGCGACCAGTGTGTCTTTGCCTAGCCAGAAGAGTTTACGAATCTGCGTGCCGAAGGGGCCGTCGTGCACCGTCGGCCACGTGACGCCACCGTTTTCGCTTCCATAGCTCCCCCAAATGGTGCCGATGTAGACTTTCTCCTTGGCAAGGGGATGTCTGGTGATCGTATAAATCGAGCCCGGGGGTAATCCTGCCGAAATGTCTTGCCAGGTCGTGCCTCCATTCATAGAACGCCATAGATTATTGGTAAAGTACCCAGTGAAACCGACGTAAAGCCTGTTAGCGTCGGTCGGGTCAATAAGCAGCGCACCGACCATTCGGCCCGTCGGCAAGCCGCCACCGAGCGCGGACCAGACCGGAGTCGCGGCGAGAATATTATTGGAGCGAAAGATCTGTCCGTCGTTATGTCCGACTAGGACGATGTTTGGATCGTCGTCAAAGATGGAGATCGCGTTGATGTAGTTGGCACTCGCCGTGCTCGTGGTGATTCCGGGGATGGGCGACTTGACGACCATCCAGATTGGAACTGCCGCCTGAGGATTCGCCGAAACCCAGAGGGAGTTAGCACCGAAATACAGACGACTCGAGTTTCTGGGTTCAAGTTCCAGTGGCGCATAAAAATTGACGTTTTGAGTATTGGTGCTACCGCAGGATGCTGGACTCGCGTCGACGATACCGGCGCAGATGCTTCTGGCGGCTTGAAAGCCCACGCTGCGATGTACCGCACCGTTTTGCACTTGGCCATAAGTGATGGCTTCAAGCTGATCTATGGCCGTTGCACCGCCATCGCCACCTCTAATTGCCTGCCAGCCGTTGCCGGTATTGAGAATGGTGCCGTTGTCCTGCAGGCCACCCACGAGCGTAACAACACCATTCAATCGCCTTCCGGCTGCGCCGACGAACTGGCTGATAAATAAAGTGCCAGTGGACTTTGTCCAGCCTGTCGACTCGGTAACCGTGCGAGCATTTGCAGTCGCAAAGAGCCCACCATCGGTGCCGACCAGGAACTGTTGATTGGCTTCGCTGTAATTTGGAGGTGACGCGACCGCGTTGTGATCCGCGTGTGGCGTCAAGGGCATCACGCCGGACCCGGCTTGGCTCGCATTGACCTGCCAGTTGGAAATCTTGGCGAAAGACTGACCGCCATCGAGGGACTTGAACAGGTCCACGCCGCCGACAATAATATGGTTTGGATCGATCGGGCTGACCCAAAGCTGGTTGGTGTGAAATCCCTGCGTTTCGTTGTGTCCAGGTGTAGAGACCAGGGCCCACGTCAACCCACCGTCGAGCGATTTATGTAACTCCCCTGCATTCTGATTGACCGAGGCGTACACCACGTCCGGTGCCGACTTTGCGTACTGTATGCGTGTGTGAATACTTGTTGTGGTGCTCGGCGGAACAATCGCCGTCTG
Source organism: Burkholderiales bacterium (assembly GCA_014378085.1). The sequence goes on from JACMOJ010000407.1 coordinate 10,242, forward strand.
TGACCAGTTAGCGCCGGTATTGATCGAGTACGACACGGAGCCGTCATACTTGCCGCGTAACATCTTGGTTGGATTATTCGGATCGATAACAACATCATAGGACGCGGCAGCTGATGGCTTACTCCAGGTTATGCCGCCGTCACTGCTAAGAAAGAAACCAGACGCTGCGGTCGCAATCACCAGGTTGGCGACAGTCGGGTGGGTGGCGACACGGGTCACTCTCAACCAATCCGTGTTGGACGTTGTCGGTACCGTGGGCGGTAACACGTTAAAGGTCACACCGCCGTCGACAGTCTTGTAAACGCCCATCGAAAGCAAGTCCGACCCGCTTTGATTGTAGTGGCCAGTGCCGAAATAAATCACGTTGGGATTAAAAGGATCGATCGCGATCGAACTTATCGCCTGATAAGGAAGCCCGCCAAGCCAGGTCCAGCTAGCGCCGCCGTCGACGGTCTTGTAGGCGCCGCCGCCTGGCGACGCAATGTAGATAACGTTGCTGTTTTGCGGGTGAAAAGCGATGTCGATCACCCGCCCCAGATTGTTATTCGGTCCGACAGTGCCCCAGCTCGGCGCCGCCAACGTCGTGCCGGACTCTGCCGTGCGTTGCAGCCTGCGCTTTTGCTGGTAATCGACCAATGCAGCCACGTTGGGTGCCGCGTCTAGACTTCCCTGTTCGAGCATGGTGCCGTACACGCGGCTGGGCGGCGCATTCTGAGGCACAGGAGCTGCCGGCGGCTCAGACGCTGTCGGTGCGACTACGCAAGAGACCAAACCAACCGCAATGAGCGGTGCAAGGATAATATTAAGATGGGCGGGTTTCATCGCGTTTTCGTCTCCGTTTCGAAAATCGTTGTTGGCGGCATATGCTTTCCAGCTAGCGCCGCAAATCCTGGCAAGTCATTCGCTTGCTCGCAGTAGCTAGATTCTATCAATTTAAAAAAGCAGTTGTGCCTGATTTTTGCTCGGATCAAACGTTCAAAA
>JACMOJ010000408.1 GCA_014378085.1 Burkholderiales bacterium
GTGAAACGATAACCGATACGCGCGCGATAACTGCTGGCGTAGCTATAACCGACCGGCACGCCATCGAGCTCTGCAACCAGATACGGAAACCCCTCGGCAAGGATGTCGCGCCGCCGCGCGGCAAATTCTTCAAGACTCGGCGGCTCGTATTCCCATGATGCCGTTCCGCTTCTTACACTCTCGGCATAAATCGGTGCGATGAATTCAACATCCGCATCACGCGAAGGGCGGATGACTAGCGCCATTGCAGGCATCGTCCCTCGCTCCTCATCGCCCTCATTGACCCTCGCCATTTATTTGCCCGCAGGATTGGCCAACACCATCACCCCGAGTGATGAGGACTCCGCCGCACCGCGAAACACCCGCTGTGTCGCCTTCACGTAGTCGCTCGCTTTCGCTTCCGGTATACGCACAAAGGTCTGCGGGTTGCGATCCACCAATGGAAACCACGACGATTGAATTTGCACCATGATGCGGTGACCACGACGAAACGTGTGCAGCACATCAGGCAATTCGAATTCAATCTTGTCGATTTGATTCGGCACCATCGCCGACGGGGTGACAAAACTCTTGCGGAACTTGGCGCGGAATGGCTCCCCGCGGATCAGCTGTTGATAACCTCCCATTTGCACGCCGGGCACCGGCACGTCGCGCGGTGCTGCAGCGTTTTGTGATGCGGGATTCACGTTTGCCATGTTGAGTTCAGCCGGATAAACGTCGATGAGTTTCACCACAAAATCACTGTCGGTGCCGCTGGTCGATACAAAAAGCTTTGGCGTCACGGGGCCGGCGATGGTGATGTCCTCTTCCAGCACCTCACTTTGGTACACCAGCACGTCAGTGCGGGATGCAACAAAACGTTGATCACCCACGACATACTCCTGCGGCACATTGATCGCCACCGCGTTGGTATACGGAACCGGTTTGGCAGGATCGCTGATGTACTCATCAAACGCTTTGCCGTTGTCTGGTGTCCAGCCGAGCTTGCCGCCCGCTTTGAGATAAAGCGTTTTGGATTGCGCCGCCGCCGGAGGCCACTGCGGATATTGGCGCCAGACGTTGGTGCCGGTTTCAAACACGTTGGCTTCAGCAACCTTGGTGCCGTCTTTGTCTTTAAGATATTTTTCAAAGAAAGGTACTAAGATATTTTTGCGATACCAGTCTGCGGTTTTGAAACCAAAATCAACATGGCCCAATTTGGCACCGTCGTAACGTAGCCAACCACCGTGTGACCAAGGCCCCATCACCAAGCTGTTAAAAATGCCTTTGTTGTTTTTGCTAATTTCACGATAGGTCTTCAGTGGGCCAACCGGATCTTCTAGGTCATACCAACCGCCGACGGTGAGCACGGCGGTTTTAATGTTCTTCAGATGCCGGGAAATATCGCGCGATTGCCAGTAGTCGTTATACGTATCGTTGCGTGCTTGTTCGGCGAAGAGTGATTTCTTGTCGCCTGAGACGAGTTTGATGATGTCGGCGAGCGTGCCAGCCTTCAGATAAAACTCATAGGCATCTTGCGTGCCGAAATCAAAGCGAACCTGATTTTTTGGGGGCAGGGTCGGTGTGTCTTGTTGTTTGAAGTTGGTATAGAAGCCGAAGTTTGACGCCAACATGAATGCACCGTTGTGGTAACTATCGTCACCCATGTAAAAGTCGGTCACCGGGGCCTGTGGTGACGCCGCTTTAATCGCCGGATGGCCGTCGATAATACTCGCCGAAACAAAGAAGCCTGGGTAGGAGTTGCCCCATAGTCCGATCCGGCCATTGTTGTTCGGCACATTCTTGAGCAGCCATTCTGCGGTGTCGTACATGTCGGTACTTTCATCAACATCTTTCGGCCCTTTGCTGACTTTGTGCGGGGTCATTTCGATGAAGGTGCCCTCGGACATGTAACGTCCACGTACGTCTTGCGTGACAAAAATGTAGCTGGCTTTTAAAAGCTCTGGGGCAGGGCCCAACCGACGTGGATATTCGTCCACGCCGTAGGGCGCTGCGCTATACGGTGTGCGCTGGATCAGAAACGGGTATGGCTTGCTTTGGTCTTTCGGAACATAGACTGAGGCAAACAGCTTCTTGCCGTCGCGCATCGGAATGCGGTATTCGTATTTGGTGTAACTTTCGCGAATATTAAATTCGGGCTCCGGTGCGGAGGGAGCCTGTGCTGAGGGAGCCTGCGCGCGGGCGGCGGTGCCAAGTGTGATGGCAATAAGGATAAAAACACATCGCATGAAACGCTGACGCATAGTGGTTTCCTAGTTGAGTGAAATTAGGTGAGGTTGCGTAAAGTTAAGTGAGTCAAAAGTTACGGTTTGGGTCGGAGGGATGGCTCGCCGAGATCCCAGAACAGCCCCGCCATGATCTGCAGCCCTTCTCGCGCAATTGGTGCCAGCATGTGTTCATTGGGCGCGTGTTGGCTGCACGCTGAATAAGAGTGCGGAATCCATACGGTCGGTAAGCCGAGTGTTTCGGCGAACACTTCGTTAGGTAATGAGCCGCCAAGGTTTGGCAGGATTGCGGGTTTTTTGCCGGTGGTTTTGGCAATCGAGGCGACCGCAAATTGCACCCACGGTGAATCTGGGTCGAGCCGCGTGGCGTTCATCACTTCCTCGCGGGTGGATGTCACCATCACGTTGGTGAAACCCTCGCGTGCCAAGTGCCGCTGGAGCGCGGGCACAATGTCGTTGGGATCGATACCCACCACGAAACGTAATTGGCAGCGTGCCCACGCTTTGCCGGCGATCGCGTTTACGGGAAAGTCCGGGGTGCCTACTTTCATGGCGAGTACGGCAAAACTCGACCAGCCAAAAACACGTTCGGCAGGTGATAGTCCGGGCTCACCCCAATTGAGATCAATCTCTGGCGCACCATCACCGCTGCCGCCGGAAGGATCGCAGTCAGCGAGCGCGGCGCGGACACTTTTTGGAATTTCGGCGGGCCGCCACTCGGGTACACGAATGGCGCCGCGTGCATCAGTGATCGACGCAATCGCGTGATTGAGAATCACGCCGGGGTCGGCGATGAGGCCGCCCCAATTGCCGGAGTGGTGTGCCCCTGCGCGAAGCTCGACCGTCAAATCAAAATTAAGCGAGCCACGTGAGCCCAAAAAAATGGTGGGTCGGTCGGGCGACAAACGCGGGCCGTCACTGGCGATGAATACATCTGCCGCAAGTTCGTCCTTGTGCGCGCGACAAAACTCATTCAGTCCGGGTGAGCCCATTTCTTCTCCGGTCTCAATCAGTAGCTTTACGTTAAAGCCAAGCCCCTGTTGGTCGCGACGGCGCGCGGACAACACACTCTGAATCGCGCCAAGGTTGATGCTGTGCTGGCCTTTATTGTCTGCGGTGCCCCGGCCATAGAGCTTTTCGCCGTCTTCAGTCAGTGCCCATGGCGATAACCCCGTCTTCCATTGTGCTTCCAGCCCGCGAATGACGTCGCCGTGGCCATAGGAGAGAAC
>JACMOJ010000409.1 GCA_014378085.1 Burkholderiales bacterium
AGCAAAGGACAAAGCGAAGGGCAAAGCGAAGGGCAAAGCGGCGGGCAGGGCTACGATGCCAGCGTTTGGGGCAGTCGCGAAAACCTTCCTGCGCCGTCTGCGGCAATGGTGAATGCGTTACACATCCACAATCAAGAATTCGATTGTGTTCACGAAAAAGCGGTGGTGCACCCGATGGCGGTGATCCTCGCGGCACTCACGGCATATGCGGAACGCGACGGCCACATATCGGGCATCAAGTTTCTCGCCGCCCTTGCCATTGCGGTGGATGTCGCAACCGTGATCGGGATGTCGGCGACCAAGCCGATTCGTTTTTTTCGTCCCGCGCAATGTGGCTGCATCGGTGCTGCGGTGGGCATGGCCTACTTGGCCGAGATGGACGAGATCGGTATCAAAAACACCTTGGGGCTTGCCTACAGCCAGTTGGCGGGAACCATGCAGGCGCATATTGAAGGCACACCCGCGCTGGCCCTGCAGGTCGCATTCGCTGCGCGAGCCGCGGTGTGTGCAGTTGATCTTGCCGCACTCGGTTTTCGTGCGCCGCATGATGTATTGGATGGTAAATACGGTTACTTTGCGTTGATTGAAGATGGCGCGGCCAACGTCGCGCCGTTTGCCGAGCTGGGCAAGGTGTGGCAGATCACGCGTGTTTCACACAAGCCGTACCCAACTGGGCGCGCGGCGCAGGGAGCTATTTCTGCTCTGCAAACTTTGCTGCGTGAACATGACCTTACCGCTGACGACGTGATCTCCGTGGTGTTACACGCGCCGCCACTGATTCGTCAGCTGGTTGATCGGCCCTATCGTGATGGCATGGCGGTTAACTATGCACGATTGTGTTTGCCCTATTTGCTGGCGCTGGTGTTGCGTGATGGCACGGTGGGACTGGATGCCTATTCCGATACAAACCTCCGCGACCCGCAGTTGCGGGTGTTGGCAAACCGGATAAACGTTAGAGCTGATGCCAACGCAGACCCGAACGCACTGACGCCGCAGGTCATCACGTTACTGTTGGTTGGTAGCCGCGCAGCCAGCCCATTGAACTTGCCGGCGGACATTGGTGTGGTGTACGGCTCGCCCGAAGCGCCGATGTCCGTTGAAGCACAGCGCGAGAAATTTATCGCTTGCTGTCAACACGCGCCTGCACCTTTGTCAGACGCAAAAATTGCGGCGTTGATGGAAGCGATTAATACGATTGAGACAACGACTAACGTAACAGCATTTCTTGCCAGTACAGTCAGCGACTGACGATTGCCCAAGGCCATTTTTCTCGACTGCCGATCACATCCCTCAACCAAATCAACTTATTTACGGCAACCACTAAACATGTCCCAGCTTCTCTACTTTGATTCATTCGATTGGCAGTCGTTAAAACAGGCTTATCCCATCGGCGCAGATTTTATGACCCGCTACAAGGGCATCAGCCGCGACCGCTTGTTTGCGATTCAGGATGCGCAGTTCAAACGCTGTATGGCGCGTGGTTGGAAGATCCCGTTCTATCAACGACTGTGGGGTGCAAAAGGCATTGAGGCTGGTGATGTTCGAAGTCTCGAAGATATTGCCAAACTGCCGACTTTTTCGAAGACGGAGTTGATGGAGAGTGTAGAAATGTCGCCGCCGCTGGGTGACTATCATGGGCTGGATAGTTATGACGACGCCACTCGCCCGCCAATGATTCTGCATACCACCAGCGGCACGACCGGTCGGCCACAGCCGCTGGTGTTTGGTCCGCGCGGCCGTGAAATTCAAAACTTGTTACTCGGCCGCGCGTATACCTTTCAAGGCATCGGTGAAGGCGACACGGTGCATTCGGTTTATGGCCATGGCCTTATTAACGGCGGACATTATGTGCGTGAATCAGTGTTGCACTACACCCGCGCCGTGTTTCTATCTGCCGGCACCGGGGTCGAGACGCGTTCCCAACAGCAGGTGCAAATCATGCGTGACTTTGGTGTCACCGCGATTGTTGGCTTTGCGGATTACATTAAGAAACTTGCCGAGGTGGCGCACGAGTCAAGCATTTTGCCGGGTCGCGATATTCCGGTGCGGGTGATTTCTGGACACCTCGGGCGCGAATCACGCGAGGCATTGTCGGCATCGTGGGGAGGCTGTGAAGTATTTGATTGGTATGGCGTTGGTGATACCGGGCTGATTGCTGCCGAAGGTCCCGATCACGATGGGCTGTATGTGATGGAAGACGCGCAGTACGTCGAAATTGGGGACGTTGACACGGATATGCCGGTGGCCGATGGCGAGAACGGCAATTTGATTGTTACCTGCCTGTACAAAGACGATATTTATCCGTGCATACGCTTCAACACCAAGGATGTCTCGGCGGTAAAGACGGGTAGCTCGGCGATTGATCTCGGCTTCAAGCGTATCGAGGGATTCTTAGGGCGCTCGGACAATATGATCAAGCTGCGCGGCATCAACATCTACCCGCAGGGATTGGCGCCGGTTCTGGAACAAAACAGTGCGTACGCGGGCGAGTTTCTATGTGTCGCCGAGCGTGGTGCCGATGGGCGCGATGAGTTAACGGTGCGGGTGGAAGTGAAGGCCGGATTTAAGGCGGATGCGGGTTTAATGGCGGCATTCGAAGAGTTGCTGAGACAACATTTTGGCGTGCAAATGAAAGTGACGCTGGATAACGCCGGCACGCTGGCACCGCTGACGGGCACCGAAACGCGGCAAAAGCCGATTCGCTTGATTGATAAACGTTTTCAGTAAACCTGTGCGAGCCAATCCCGCGTGACGGACTTTTCGAAATTGCTGGAAGACATTCAACAACGTGACCGCGAGGTCGGCGCGTTTGTGGCGTTTGCGAAATTTAAGAACCCCAGCATTGACGGGCAGTTTCAGGCAAAAAGTGCCGAAAACGCCCTACCTGATTGGACTTTTGCCATTAAATCCAATATTGCGGTGGCGGGACTCGCCCACACAGCGGGTCTCGGTGGTTATCGCGATCGTATCGCGGAAGCCGACGCGTTTTGTGTGGCGCGGCTTCGTGCAGCGGGCGCGGCCATCGTCGGCACGGCGAACATGGAAGAGGCCGCATTGGGGGCGGTCACAAATAATCCGCATTTTGGCAAAACGCATAACCCGCTCCGTCACGGTTTCACAGCGGGCGGATCGAGCGGTGGCAGCGCGGCGGCGGTGGCCGCCGGATTTGTGCGTGTCGCACTAGGTACCG
>JACMOJ010000410.1 GCA_014378085.1 Burkholderiales bacterium
AGCGGCAAAAAAGCGTGGGAACGCAAGTTTCGCACCCCCAAGTCCCTCGCCGCGTGTTTTCCGAACGGTGGCCAACGGGTGGCCGCCAACTATCCACAGGTCGATGTGAAGTCGGGCGCGCTGGTGACACTCGAAGACGCCATCAATGCCTGCCTCGTGCTGCATCAAGAACCGGCCTTCCGAATTGACGATACGCTGACGATGGGTGCCGTCAGCACCTACCTTCGAAGCCTGTCGATCGGTCAACGCCTAAACGTTCGCGTGGTCGGCACAGCGGCGCTGGAACAGTATGCTGCGGGACGGCGTTGGTTTAGCCGACGGCTTGGTGAGCGTGATCTTGCCTGTGCATCGTGCCACGTGTTGAATGCTGGCCAAATCGAACAGGAAGCGGGCAGTACGGGAGAACGGGGCATTACCGCCAACGGCAGTACGACGGGCAAACAAGTCGGGTTTTCGCCAGCCGTTGGTCAGGTATTGGCGTGGCCGCGCATTGAGGCGGGAGGCCGGGTTCGTTCAATTCAACAGCAGTTTCAGCGGTGTATGGAACGCGCCGGGGCAGCACCATTTGAGCTTGGTAGCCTTGAATACAAACAGCTCGAGTATTTCCTCAGCGCGGTGTCGAATGGGCTGACAATTCGCCCTGCCATTGCCGTTCACTGACGAAGCCGACACGCTTCCTAAACCGCCCTGCGCGGCCTTGTTGGCAAACGCGGGCAATCTTTGGGCAAGCGAAAGCCGTTAAACTCTTAGCCGCCACGAACCACCCCTTTTTCGGGTTTTGTCCACCGGGTTTTGTCCACCGGGTTTTGTCCACCGGGTTTTGTCCACCTCCAGGCTCGTCCTCACATGAATTTCATCAAGTCCATCTTCCGTTTCCTGTTCCGCGCCAAAGTACTGGTGCCACTCACCATCCTTGTGCTGGGTGGCTTGGGCTACATGCAGTTCCAGAAAAAAGCGGAAGAATCCAAAGCGGATCGTTATCGGACAGTGACGGTGGATAAGGGTGCGGTGGTGCAACGCATCACAGCCAACGGTACCGTGAACCCGGTCACGGTCGTGAGCGTCGGCACTCAGGTCTCGGGTACCGTGACCAAGCTCTACACTGACTTTAACCAGCAGGTAAAAGCCGGCCAGGTGCTGCTCGAACTCGATCCGGCGTTGATCAAGGCAAACCTTGCCCAGATCGAAGCCACCATGCGCTCGGCTGAAGCCTCTCAGCGGCTGGCCGAAAGCACGCTAAAGCGCAACCAAGAGCTGGTTCGCAAAGGCTTCATTTCGGACGCGACGCTTGAACAAAACACCCGCGATCTTGATGTGGCGAAATCCAATGTTTCGCAGATCAAATCGCAGCTCGACCGCGAGCGCACCAATCTTTCCTACACGGTCATTCGCTCGCCGATTAACGGCATTGTGATTGATCGCAAAATCGACGTTGGGCAAACTGTTGCGGCGAGTTTCAGCACACCGACGCTGTTCCAAATCGCGCAGAGCTTGGACGCCATGCAGATCGATACCTCGATCGCTGAGGCGGACGTGGGTACTGTGAAATCTGGCATGCCGGTCAAGTTTACGGTGGATGCCTACCCAGACCGGGAGTTTGTTGGCGCGATTCGTCTGGTTCGCCTGAATGCGACCATCAATCAGGGTGTTGTTACCTACAACGTGATTGTTGATACCACCAACGAAAATCAAATGCTGAAGCCCGGCATGACCGCACAGGTAAGTTTTGTTGCCGCACAGCGCGACGACGTAATTCGCATCCCCACCGCCGCGCTGCGCTTTAAGCCGCCAAAGGACGATAAAGACGACAAGAAGAAGAAGGACGCCAAGGCTGCCGAGAAGAAGACGGAGGCAAAATCTGATGTTAAGCCTGACACCGCAGCGGATGCAGCAGGTAACCCAACTAAGGATGCCGCCAATGCGGGCGGCACAGCATCGCGCGCGTCAGGCCCCTCCGCTTCTGGCAGCGGCGGCGGCGGACGACGCGGCGTCGGGACGGTTTACAAGACCAACGAGAAAAACGAACTGGTGCCGATTCAGGTTCGCACCGGAATTGCCAGCAATCAGCACACCGAGCTGCTGTCCGGCGAGGTCAAGGCCGGCGACGAGTTAGTTATTCGCGACCTGCAGGATAAGTCGAAAAAATAATCGATGAGCGCCAACCCCAACAGCAGTTTGCCGACCCCGCCAATCTCCTCAAACCCGCCCGGTAAACAACCGCGATCAGACGTTTTAATCAAGCTCGAAAACATCCACAAAAGCTACTTTTCAGATGAAGTGGAAACGCCGGTCCTGCACGGAATTAACGTCACCATCCAGCATGGTGAGTTCGTCGCGATCATGGGCCAATCCGGCTCGGGTAAATCGACGCTGATGAATATCCTCGGCGCACTCGACACCCCAACCAGCGGCAGTTATGTTCTGAATGGCAAGGAAACTTCCAAGCTAAGCGACAACGAACTGGCCAAGGTGCGCAACGAAACCATCGGCTTTGTCTTTCAGGGCTTCAACCTACTGAAGCGGATGCCGCTAGTGGATAACGTCGCCCTGCCGCTGCTCTACGCCGGTGTATCGATGCCGGAAGCACGACGCCGCGCAACGGAAAAACTCGCACAAACCGGGCTAGGTGCCTTCACCAAACGCCTGCCAAACCAAATTTCCGGCGGCCAACAGCAGCGGGTCGCAATTTCGCGGGCGTTGGTTTGTGAACCGGCGCTGATCTTGGCGGACGAGCCAACCGGCAATTTGGATACGGCAACCTCGGTTGAGATCATGAATCTGTTCCGGCGCTTGAATGAAGAAAACGGCATGAGTATTCTGATCGTGACGCATGAACCAGACGTCGCTAAGTATGCGAAACGTCTAGTGCGTTTGAAGGACGGCTTGGTGACTTATGACGGGCTTGTTTCGGAGTCTGATTTGTAGTTTGTTGTCACCCTCCTTATCTGGCGGGGCGTTTGAAGCAAAAATGGCTGAAAACAGCCGTGGATAATGGATAGAGGACTTTTGCGATGAATTTGATGCAGGTATTTCTGGAAGCGTCCCGCGTCTTGGAAATCGCCAAAAGCGCACTGGCGAGCGGCCCCCGTATGGTGATCGAGGGGATCGACACCGCGCAATTTGGCGAAAATCCCCACGGCGGATTGTTTTCGGAGGGAACCGCATGAGCCTCATCCAAGTTTTTCTCGAAGCGTTCCGCGCCATGGGAATGAATCGCCTTCGTGCTGGACTGACCATGCTTGGCATCATCATCGGTGTAGGTGCCGTGGTGTTGATGCTCGCCATCGGCGAATCTGTCAGCGGCGATATCAACAAACGTATCTCTGCCATGGGTTCAAACGTCATGGTGATTTTCCCCGGCTCATCGACCTCGAATGGTGTGCGCGCCGGGCGCGGTGTGGTGCAAACCTTGACCCTGGCAGATGCGCAAGCGATTGGCCAATTGCCAACGTTTAATGCGGTGGCGCCGATTGTCCAGCAACCGTTTCAAGTTGCCAGTGGCACCACCAACTGGAACGCCAACGTGATGGGCGTGACGCCGGAATTTTTCACGGTGAAGGATTGGGAAGCCGACCGCGGATCGTTATTTGGCGATATTGAGATTCGCTCGGCCTCGCGCGTGGCGGTCATTGGCGGCACTGTCGCCAATAATTTATACGGCGAAGCCAATCCAATCGGGCAAACGATCCGTATCCGCAATCGCCCGTTTGAAGTAATCGGCGTTCTCGCCAGCAAGGGTAGCGACTTAGGCGGCGGCGACCAAGATGATGCGGTGTTTGTGCCCTTCTCCACCGCCCGTCAACAATTGATCCGCTGGGGACAGCCCGGCAGCATCCACTATGCGTTGGCCCAAGCCGCCAGCGCGGGACAGGTGCAAGATGCCCTGTATGACGCGTCGCAGTTACTCCGAATCCGGCACCGGATTCGCGAGGATCAAGAAGACGATTTCACCATTCGTGATTTGGCGTCTATCGCCGAGGCTGCACAAGGCATCGCGACGGCACTCACCTTGCTGCTCGGTGCGATCGGCTCAATTTCGCTATTGGTCGGCGGCATCGGCATTATGAACATCATGCTGGTATCGGTGACAGAACGGACGCGAGAAATCGGCATTCGCATGGCGCTAGGCGCGAAGCGGCGGGACGTGTTGATGCAGTTTCTAACTGAAGCGATCGTGATTTGTGTTTGCGGCGGCG
>JACMOJ010000411.1 GCA_014378085.1 Burkholderiales bacterium
AAGATGCCGACCTAGAAATATTCAAAGACCAGATGGCGCAGCATTTACTTTTCGACTGGAAAGCACCGGATTTCGAAACGGCGCGTGGCGTCGCGGAAGAGGAAATCAATTACACCGCAGAACTTGCTGCCACTTTCCCGGCCGAGGTTTGGATCACCGTCACGCGCGCACCAGGAAGCGGCGGTGTTATCGACGAAAAATACAATCAATACCAACGCCTGTTGATTGGCGCGCACAAGCTCTAGCCAGTGCGCCACCTGTCATTACTCGCTACACGCCGAGCAAGTCCACTTCAAACAACAACGTCGCGTTCGGCGGAATGACGCCGCCTGCACCGCGCGCACCGTAGCCCAGTTCTGCTGGAATCACAAGACGCCGCGTGCCGCCAATCTTCATCCCGGCCACGCCCTCGTCCCAACCACGAATAACTTGTCCGCCACCGAGCGAGAATTGGAATGGCTCACCGCGGTCTTTGCTCGAGTCGAACTTGACCCCTGCCACGCCATTGTTGTAAAGCCAACCGGTGTAATGCACCGAAACTAAATTTCCGCGTTGCGCTTCGGCACCAGTGCCGGTGACCGTGTCTTCATACTGCAAGCCGCTTGGTGTGGTGTTCATAAACTGCCTTTCGGTGTGGGTCGGTGGAAGGATTGTTGCAGGGTTTAACCTGAATCCGCTGCCATTTTAACCGGCGGCTGGAACAACATGCCACGCGCGTTCGCGAGTACCCGCGTGAATGTCACCAACATGCCGGCCGTCGCCCCCCATATATATCGCCGCCCGAATGGAATCGCGTAATACTGACGCATGCGACCTTTATACATCGCCGATTCGAGCCGATGATTTTCGGGCTGAATAAGAAAATCCAGCGGCACTTCAAAACACTCCTCGACCTCGGTTGGGTCCGGTCGATATTCCACTGGTGGCGTCAGCCACCCCACCACTGGCGAGATGAGATAGCCGGTGCCGGTTGTGTAACGTGGAATACTGCCGATAAGTGCGATGCGCGTCACGTCAACACCAGTCTCCTCACCGGTTTCGCGCAAGGCCGTATGTTCGACTGATCGGTCATGCGCTTCGACGCGACCGCCGGGAAAACTAATTTGCCCAGCGTGATCGGTCAGATGGGCGGTTCGCTGCGTGAATAAAACGGTCGGCCCTTCTGAGCGGTCTATGACAAGAATCAGCACCGCAGCGTCTTTGAGCGATTTCTTCGGCACGCTTTGGCTGAGCAATACGTCGGATTCACCATCATCAGAAAAGCCCGCGTCGCTGTTCTGACCCACGCCATGTGGTTGTGCCAACCAGTTCGCGAGTGTTGCGCGGTCAATCCTGCCGACGCCGTCGGTTCCGGCCCTGCACACATCATCTTTTGGTAGCATCAAAGCATTATAAACGTGGAGGATTTCAATCATGATCGTGTACGACTACTTCCGCTCCTCGGCTGCATTTCGTTTGCGTATCGCGCTCAACCTAAAGGGCCTGGTGCCAGAGCGGCGCTACATTCATTTGGCGAACAACGCGCATCGTACAGATGAGTATCGCGCCGTGAATCCGCAAGGCTTGGTGCCATACATGATCGACGACGATGGCTTTGCATTGTCGCAATCGCTCGCGATCATCGAATACCTCGATGAAACGCATCCTGAGCCGCCACTGCTACCTGGCAACATCAAAGATCGTGCGTTCGCCAGAGCCATCGCGCAAATCATTGCCTGCGATATTCATCCGGTAAATAACAAACGCATCCTCGATAAACTTGCCGACGATTTCCAGGCGGGCGACAGCGTGAAAACGCGTTGGTATTGCGGCTGGATTGTTGAAGGCTTTGCTGCCCTCGAAAAAATTCTGGAAAGACGTCAGGTGCAAAGCGCATTCTGTGTTGGCGAAACGCCAACGATTGCTGACATCTGCCTGATCCCGCAGGTGGCGAATGCAAACCGCTTCAAATGCGCGCTCGACCCTTTCCCGCGCATCGTCGGCATCTACCAGCATGCGATGAAACTATCAGCATTTCACGATGCGCAGCCGTCGAAGCAACCGGACTTTCCGCAGGAAAAATAGTAACGCCAGCAGTGGCGCGCCTCTCAGAGCAAAATGCCGCCCTAAAGCGCGCCTGTACTTGAGTTTTCTATGCGGTCATGACTCCAGCACCGCCATTGTCGCCTTATGAGCCGGGAACTTTTTTCCCGGCTAACGGCAATGAGGTTAATCCGTCTAGCACAGCACAAAATAAACGTGGTGGAGTAGAGAGCAGGCTCACGCCTGCCCTCCCTTATCAAACCGTGCATGCGGTTCTCCCGCACACGGCTTTCCGATGTTCTTCACGTCAGGCATGCGCCATCTTCCAGCCAGCCACCGTCGAGAGTTTGTAGAGCCAATATTTTTCATACAACGCGCGCCTCGGAAACCGGATCATTGCTGACTTCCAATCCGGCACCTTGTGCCGCTTGCGTAGATGGGTTCTCAGCTGTTCCTCTGCATGACGTTTCACCTTGAGAAATACTGCCGACGAGTTCCTGAAATGGAAATAGCCCGACCATCCGCGCAGCACGCGATTCATGTCGCGCACAACATCGTTGATCGGTATCCCTGTCCGGTTCCTCGCCGTTATCTCACGAAAGCGGGTCTTGACTTTCACCACTGCCTGATCGCCCGGATTGACGTGCGGATAGCGCACGCCTTTCGCACTGGCATTCATCTTCAAGTCAAATCCCAGAAAGCCGAATTCTTCGCTGTTGGCATCGACAATCCTCGTCTTGCTTTCATTGAGTTCCAGATCCAGTCTTCCCAGTATTGTCCGTATGATCGACAGCGGTGTGGCAACGTCTTTCCGACACAGCACCACAAGGCCGTCGGCATACCGCACCAACTTCGCCTGTAGTTTCCGTGCCAGTTCGTGGCGTTGCCAGATTCGATCCATCAGATGCAGGTAGATGTTCGAGAGCAGCGGCGAGATGACCCCACCTTGCGGTGTGCCTCGCCGGTTGCCCTTGCCTCCGCCTACACATGCTGTCTGCCCGTTGTCGTTGTCGCCCATGACGGGGGCTTTCAGCCATTGCTTGATGAGGGCCAATACAGCCCCATCGACAACG
>JACMOJ010000044.1 GCA_014378085.1 Burkholderiales bacterium
ACTGCTGCCATTTGCCGACTATCAATTCTCCACTGCACACTAAGCGCCGATTCGTCTAGGTGGCGCGGTTGCACGCTTACTTTCCACCTCGAACTTGGACGTGACCATCACGGGCACAGTTTAGCGAGTCACCGCAAAGCTATGCGGCAATACAGCACAAAATAGGCAGGGTCCAAGCTTCAGCCCCCGGTTTGTTCCACTCTCCTTCTCGCAGCGACCAAGGCCGCAAAGGGTTGATCAGCTAACGATTCGCTCCCAAACGGCATTTTTGACGGCACTGCGGTCACAACGCCTATTTCGCAGAGGGGAAAAGGCCGTAGCGGCCTTTACTGTTGCCACTGAAAAACTGGGTGCTGGACCCCAATCGAACGCTATCAGGGGGATCCGTGTTTTCCACGATGATCACCTGAGATGCGGCGCCTAGCCCGGTAAGGTACTCGTAGTAGCGCTCTTGTAGCCCGCTGCCTTTTAAGCTGTCATCTTCGCTCTCGGCCTCCCGATATGCCAAGAGCGGAGAGTCGAGGACAACAAAGCCTGTATGGGGCGTTTGTCGTTGGCGGCAGAACACCAAAAGTGCAATCGTGAACGCCGCGCGAGTAATAGCTCGCAGGCCCTGTCCGAACGCTTGCCGTTGTTTTCCTGATATCAGCAGATCTTGGCGCTTGTGGTCGAACTGCACCCGGTCGCCTTTGGGGAAGGCCCACGCGATAAGGATCGATTGAACCTCCTGTGCAAACTCATCCACGAGAATCGATTTGCTAGAGTCGTCAATGCCCCCTCCCACGGCTTTTGGTTCTGCCTCCTTTGCAAGCGTCGACGCGCGCTGTTCGAGTCCGAGTAGATTCGTATACATAGCCTTGGCCGTTCGCGCCGCGCTGCGCGTGTCCGCCAGATCAGAGTAGGCCGTACGCAGACGCGAAAGGTCTGGCGAGATTTGCTCGGTGACGACACCATCGATTTGAGCCAAATCACGTTCAATTTCCGGAATTCGTTTGTCCCACCGAATACCCTCACGTGTCAACTGGCGAACGGTCGAAGCGAGTTCTTCGACCAGCAGCTTAATCTTTGCAATTTCGCACCGAGCCGCGGTGACAACAGATTCGACATTGCCTATGCATTCTGCGTTTCCATTTTGATGGCTGGGTGACGCACCACACAGTGGGCAATCTTTAGGGCCTAGAACGTTGAACAGCGTTCCTCCTTCTTCAACGGCGCGGAGGCGCTCGATATCCGATGCGTAGTGTCGAGCTAACAAGCCAAAACGTGCCAAAAGTGACCCTATCTCGGATCGTCGTTCCTTGCTTGTCTCCAGCGTCCGGCGTAGTTCGCGACGCTTTGCGGCCTCGACTTGAAACCGCGCTTCGGTTGAGGCCAGCAGCTTTTTCTGCTCAACCAAAGCGTAATCAAGTTTTTCAATTTGGTTGTCAAGTTCCGCTGGTTCCTTGGTGAGTGAACGGAGTTGCTTACGCTGGCTGTCCACCATTTCGCGCAGTAGTTGCGCCTGCCCGTCTCGGGAAAAATCAGCAGGACCACGTTTGGGAATTGGCACAAGTGCAGAATCGTCGACGCCGCTCAGCAACAGTTTGAAGGCTGACACGTTAGCGAGCAGATTCTGCGGCACGTCGTCAGCTAGAGGAGAGCGTCTAGCCTTTATCTCGTCTTCATCGACGACGGACAGTCTGGCCAGATTTCGGAACGACAAACTGATCGTTTCACCACGGGCATTCTTGCGGATGCGTTTACCCAAAATGCCGCATAGGCCCAATAAGAACGTGGAAACAGTGTTGTCATCGCCTGTACGGTGAACCGGGGACAGAACCCTATGTTCAACGTCGTCCGCCGGCACCAACTTAATTAGTCCGTCGTACAGTTTCAATCCACCACCAACGATAGCTCGCTGCAGCGTGAAGTTGCGTCCGTCGGCCGTCGCTATGCCGAGCAGCACCTGGTTGTAGCCTTTTCGCTCTTCGAAGTCGACAAGGTCTTTGCCTCCGCCGAGCATGAAATCAATCACTTCCACGATGAACGACTTGCCGGTATCGGAGGCACCATAAATGACGTTCAAGCCTTCAACAAAATTGACGATTGCGGGGTCGCGCTCGGGGCCGAAAAACCCTAGAAATCGCATTTGCATGCCAATTGGAGGGGCCATCATGTCGAAGCCCCTGAACTCAACTCCACAAACTGGAATTCTTCGACCCAGTTATCAAAAAAACGTCTCATAGTCTTTCGGAACTCGACATCGGTACTCGCGCCCAGTTCCTTGACGAGCCATGCAGCGCGTGCTTTCAGCAATTTGAGGTAAGTTGAGGTCAGGCAGTCAAGGAAGGTAATCGCATTCTCGCCGGCGCTGTACTGTATCCCTTGGTCGCTAACCGTACGGCATACGAGGTCCCGAGTCATCATCAACGACAGCCCACTCTGAACAAGTTCGCGCCGAACAAGCAGCGCCGAGGACTGCGTCGGCGTAGGCGGATGAAGACTCTCTGGGCCGCCTAGTTGATCGGTATGGACGAGCAAGTAGTCAAACGCTACCAGTCGCTGCAAATCATACGAAGACGGAAACGACGCACCAAGAATCGCGACGGTTCGAATACCGGTTTCAAGCGGACCGTTAAAAGTCTCTGGCTTCCATGGCCGGTCAATCACTTCGACCACCACATTCGATCATCATTCACTAGCTGATGACAAATGCCGTCTCTGTCCATCACCGATTGACAAGTGATGAGTACGTTCGCCGTGATCTGCATATCACGTGCCGCTTTTGTCACAGACAGTACCTTCTGATAACCGTCCGAATGCTCGGCGTCATGGGTATCGATTACTCCGTGGTAAATCTCGTTCTGGAAGGAAGCGAATGTGCCCGCTGGTGTTTCCTCGCGTGCGAATACTCGTAGCGTTTCGGCGCTGTAGAACGCTTCGCGTTGACGCAGGAAATGTTGACGCAATTTAGGGACGCTTAGCTTCGAAGGATCGGCGAATGACGAACCGGCGTGCTGGCCGTATGCGGCCAGCAACTGCGAAACAAAACGATTCTCAACGGATTGCTGGTCAGTGGGGACGATCGTGGCGGGCCGAGCCTTCAATCCCCCGCCAAAGCGCGCTGCGTGGTAAGGCGTCGAGCGATGGTCGTCGACAAGCTTCACGCCGGTTTTACTTGAAAATATAGAAAAATCGAATGAATCGACATGTGCGCGCAGCAGGCCGGTCAAAGGCACCACTTGTGTGTCAGTGATTTTGGTTGCGATATGAGAAGGCCAGTTGGAGATGACCATTTCTTTCAACTTTGTTGCGTTACCTAGCAACAAATTTAGAGACGGTCCGACACCTTTCGGCGCGACGAAGTACACGCGCCTGGGAGCCGCATAGTGCCCGGAGAACGAATACCAAAGAATCTTGCCGATCTCAACCCAAACTTCGGCAGGCTGCACCGCGTGATCGAAGTGTTTGCACTGGTAATTGTCCCAAACGCCTTGAAGACGCTTTTGACACGTGAACCCCACAACATCCAAACCGAGATCCCCAGAACCGGTGTAGCGCTGTACTTCTGAGTACTTCCGTCGCAAGAAGTAGTGCGCCCACTCGTGGATGAAGGATTCCCATTCGCTGGCGGAGTATGTGAGCAGCCGCTGCTGAGGAGGCAGTGAGGGGCCGTGTACGCCCGTCGCTGCTGTCAGCGGCGTCGACGGCGGCGGCGCTTGCGGGGTGTCGGTCCATTCCACGTTCATTTGGACAAAACAGCCACGCACCGTGGCTCGCCTTTAGAGGTTAACGAAGGTAAATACCGGTACTGCAGAAAACCGCTCGCTTGAACTGCCCGACGGGCGCGCTCCCCGTAAGCGCAAGGTTTGCGATGGTTTTAAAGCATGCGTTAGCAGCTACTGTACACCAAGGCGACACCATGAATGCTCAAGTGACTCAACCCGCCCCTGATGCCGCTGACGATATGCCCGCCGAGATTGATTTCTCGAAGGGCGTGCGCGGCAAGTTCTATCGCCCCGGCATGCGTTTGCGACTGCCGATTTATCTCGATGATGAGACACAACGCTATCTGGCCGATCGCGCTCAGGCCAAGGGCGTGGATGTGGGGGTCCACTTGTTTTCGGTGCACCACTACGAGTCGACCGCCTACTGACTGAACAGCCGATGACGACATCAGGCGTGAAGCACTTGCAGCGAGGTCCCGCACCGTAGTAATTATTCACAGTTACAGCCTAACTATGATGATTTTTCAGTCTAACTATGGTGATGCCCAGACGCATTTTTTTATATGGGTCATTTATCATTTTCGCATCGCAATTAGGTGCAAACTATTGTTTGCAGCAC
>JACMOJ010000412.1 GCA_014378085.1 Burkholderiales bacterium
GACCAAAATTTCACGGCCCAAGCCTGGAATCGAAAAGAAAGACTCCAACAGGAACGAACCGACAAATAGACTCGGTATGGCAATGCCGACGTTGGTGATGATTGGAATCATGGCGTTACGCATGACGTGCTTCAGCAAAACTTTGTTTTCCGATAGTCCCTTCGCGCGCGCGGTGCGAACGTAGTCGCTATTGATCTCATCGAGGAAAAAACTGCGATATAACCGCAACGCAGGCGCCAGCCCAACAAAAATCGCCAACAGGATAGGCAACGGCGCATAGGTGGCCATGTTTTTCCAGAAGTTGTCACTCCACCCCTGCACCGGAAACACACCCCACTTAAAGCCAAAGTAATACTGCGCGACGATGATGTACACCAAGAACGAAATCGACATCGCGATGGTGCAGATCATCATGATCATGCGGTCGGTTAACGTGCCGCGCACGTAAGCTACACCGATGGCCAGGAAGATCGCGATGATCGTTTCCAACACCAACACCGGAATCATGATCGATAATGTCGGACCAATACGGGTGGCAAGAATTTTCGGCACTTCTTCGTTGGTCGCCCACGATCTGACGGCTTGGCAACCGCTAGGTGGTGCTACCTTCGGCGCAGCCTGTGTGTCGGACTTCGGGTCGGCCTTGGTGTCGACCTTCGGATCATTTTTGGGTGGCTCAGGCTTCTCAGTAAAGGAACGCCACGTGCAGGTAAAGCCAGTGGCAACCTCAAAACCGAAGTAGCCCATCTGCACATACCACGGCTGATCCACGCCGAGCTGTTTGCGGATGTTCTCGATTTGTTCTTTATTCGTAATCTTTCCAGCCAGTACCAGCGCAGGATCACCACCAACGGCGTTGAACAATACAAAAATGAGCAACATCACGCCGGCCAGCGTCGGCACCATTTGTCCAATTCTTCTTAGTATGTAGGCGCCCATGGGCCTCCCTCAAAAAACAGTGTTACGTTAGATTAAAAACTATTGTTGCATCACCTTGCGCTGCATGGCGACGTCGACATCGAGATATTTGAAGGCAGTGAAATAAATCGGGTGTTTTTTGTAGCCCTTCACCCAAGGGTTGATGAAGTGACTAAACGTGCGGTGTAGGGTAAACCGCCATGGCGCATAAGCCACAATCAGACGGCTCATCTCACGATAGAGCCGGTTGCGTTCGTCGCCGTCGGGCAGTTTCAGCGCGGCGGAATAGAGGCGGTCATAAGCGGCTAACTTAAAGCGTGAATCGTTTGAAATATCGGTATTGGGGCCGTACAACAGCTGCAGAAAATTCTGCGCGTCCGGATAGTCCGCAATCCACGCGATGCCCGACATTTGAAACTTGCCGACTTTGCGATCCTTAAGCAAATCCGCGAACACCACTTCTTTCGCCGTCATGCGAATGCCCACCGCGGCCATATTTTTCACCCAAAGTGTAGCGCCCTGCCGCGCATCATTTTCATTGGCTCGGTATTTGTATTCAATGGTCAGTGGGCGGCCGTCTGGCATTTCGCGCCAGCCGTCGCCGTTTCTATCCACATAGCCGTACAAATCCAGCAGCGCTTTTGCAGCCGGCAGGTTGTACTGCTGTTCTGCGGTACGGAAGGTGGGGTCATATCCCACCACGCCAGGACCAATCGGTCCGTGCATTTGTACCGCCTGGCCGCTGCGGACGATATTGATTTCGGCTTGCACATCGTGTGCATGAATGATGGCACGTCGCAGCGCGATGTTCTCCGGCTTATAGCCGCCAACAATCGGATCGTCCAGGTTGAACCCGTCCCACACGATCTCCGGCTGTATCTCTTGAAAGACCCGAACGTTGCGCTTTACCATCGCCGGCGAAAGTTGGCCGTTCGAGAATAGCTGTGACACAAACGAGAGCGGCGTCTCTTCAAGGTAGTCGTGCTGGTTGTCCATAAAGGCAAGAAACCGCGGCTGATCTTGTTCGATCGGCGAAATCACGATGCGGTCGATCAACGGGAGTGTCTTGCCGGCCAGCGACTTGATGGCGTCACGATCCCAAGGGTCATTGGCATCCGCAAACTCGGTATTCAGGGTGTGGCCGCGATAGTTAAGATTGCGCTCCAGCACAATTTTGGAGGCACGGACCCATTCCTTAAGCACAAACGGTCCGGTGCCAACCGGATGCGCCATGGTGTCATCACCGTACTTTTCGATCACCTCACGTGCCACCGGCGCGACGTTTGGCATGGCAAAAAAGTAGATGAAGTTGTAGTCGGGCTCGCGCAACTTAAAAGAGATGGTGTACTTGTCGACGAGCGTGATGCCTTCTATCTTTTTGTCGTAGTCAAACTTGGCACCACTCTTCTTGATGCTATTGACATATTCGTCAAGGCCGACAACTTTGTCTTCGAACAACCACGAATAGGGACTGCGAACAGCGGGATCGCGGAAACGTTTAACCGCGTACTCCATATCGCGTGCCACCAGCTCACGCTTCTGGCCGTTAAACGCCGCGTCATCGGCGAACAAAATGCCCGGCTTGATTCTGAAGGTGAAACGGGTACCGCCCTCCTCACCTTCCGGGACTTTCTCAACGACTTGCGGGACCAGTTTTACCGGGCGCGCCAACCAGTCATAGGTAAGTAACGATTCAAACAAATTTTCACACACACCCACCGAATACCGATCTTCGACTTTTTGCGGGTCGAAGCCGGTCTCGATGGCGCGGAAGGCAATCTTGATGGTCTTTAACTCTGCAGCAGTTGCGACATGGGGACTGGCGACACCGACAAAAAGCGAGATCAGAAAAACAAAACTCAAGTATCGACGGACACCTTCAGGCAAAATTGCCTGAAAATACCCGCCGTTGTTAGTGTTTTCAATATTTATTGCCACTACTGTAACCGCGCCTTCTTGATATCGAGATCGATATCAATGTACTTCCACACGCTGCGCAAGATCGGATGACGTTGGTAGCCGATAACCCAAGGTTGGGTGAGGTCGGTATCCATGCGACTGACCCCTAACCGCCAAGGCGCTAAGGTGAGGAAAATCCGGTTCATCTGGCGATACAGCGCCAGCCGATCTTCGTTGGGCGGCAAGGTGCGTGCCTTTTCATACAACCGATCAAAGTCTGCATTCTTAAAACGCGCGTGATTGGCCTGCCCTGCGTTGGGGCCGTAAAGCATGACAAAAAACGCGTCCGCATCCGGGTACGCCGCACCCCAAGCAAGCCGCCAACTCATCAGCTTGCCGGCGCGCGACTCTTTCAACAGATCCGGCCACTGCGCTTTACGAAAGGTAATTTTGACGCCGATGGCTTCCATACTTTTCCGCCAGCCCTCGTCGAGCTGACGATCACGCAGTGTCGGCGTGGATGCCATCTCAATGACCAGCGGTGAGCCATCGGGATTTTCGCGATAACCGTCGCCGTTACGGTCTTTGTAGCCATACAAATCAAGCAGCGCACGCGCCCTTGCCGGGTCGTATTCATTGGCGGCCGTGCGGAAATCCGCCTCGTAGCCGAAGGCACCGGGGCCGACAGGCATTTGTGCAGCAACCGCCTGATTTTTTCGATTGATTGCGATCTCTTCCGGCGTGTTGTACCCCAACACCAGCGCGCGACGCAGCGCCACCTTCTCCGGGCTATAACCGCCGACCATCGGATGCTCCATGGCGAAGTACGCGTAGGTGACTTCCATGGATGGTGTGCGGCTCATTTGCACGCCCATTTTCTGCAAGTCTTTCGCCAGCACGTTACCGGGGAACGCAATATTGGCGAACTCAGGCGGAACACGATCGATGTAATCGTATTGCTGGCTGCGGAAAGACAACCAGCGCGGTTGCGTTTCTTCGATGACATGAAACTCAATACGGCCGATCATCGGTAGCCGTTTACCCTTGAGTTTTTTTGCGGTGTCCAAGGCGCGGGCATCTCCGGCAGGTGGCTGCTCGTCCCAGTATTCCTCGCGGTAATTTGGATTCGCGACCACGACGGTGCGGCTGGAACGTTTCCAAGATTCGAGCTTGTAAGGCCCGGTACCAACCGGATGCGCCATGATGTCTTCGGCGTATTTCTCAACCACCTCACGGGCATACAACGCGGCAACGTTGTTGTACGCCAGCATATACAGAAAATTGTAATCCGGAGCCGCAAGCTTTATGCGTAACGTGTACCGATCAACCAGCTGAAAGCCCTCGATGGGCATGTCGTAATCAAACTTATTGATTTCACGTTGGCGTTGTTTAAGCAACTCCATACCGGCAATCTTGCCGTCGAGGAACTGTAGATTGGGCGACTTGTTGCGATTGTCGAACACCCGCTTCATGCTGTAGGCCAAATCCCACGCAACGAGCTCGCGCTTTTTGCCACCGAACGCCGGGTCATCGGCAAAATAAATGCCTTGGCGAAAACGCAGCGTGTAAATCGTTCCGTCTGGTGACACCTCCGGCATCTCCACAAGCAAATTGGGCTTTAGCTTGAGCGGCCGTGCGAGGAAATCATAGGTGAGCGGCGTATCAAAGATGTTGGTGGTGACATACGACGAATACCAGTCGGAGGTCTGTACCGGATCAAAACCCGTCTCGGCGATCTCGAACGCATACCGAAGAACTTTGTTCGGATCGGGCTGGGCGTGTACCGCAATAGAAAAAATGGCGGCGGCGCACAAGACCACGCGCGAAACTGACATGCGCAAATTCGCCATCAACGATTTGCCTCGTATTGCTTCATCAGCGGCACATCAATATCGACAAATCGCCACCATGATTGTGATTGCACCGGTGGCCGCACAAAGCCGATGACGTAGGGATACCACATGTCGGTCAGGATGCGGTGCACGTTGACTCGCAGAGGCGTGTAAGCGGCGATGATGCGCGCCATGTCTTGATACAGCTTGGTGCGCTCGGGTGAGTCGTCCAGCACTTCTGACTTCGCAAACAGTTCGTCGTAGGCCGCGAGCTTAAACCGGGAGCGATTACCCTTAAATCCCGCGTTGGGACCATACAACGTTTGCAACCAATTATCCGCAGAGGGTGACGTTGCAGAATTGCCCAATTGCCACATCATCAGCTTACCCGCATCGGACTCTTTCAACAGGTCCGGCCACTTCGCCTTACGAACCTCAAGCCGGATACCAATCTCGTCCATAGAACGCTTCCAAATTTCATCAAGTTGTCTGTCGCGTTCTATAGGTGTGGAGTTGTACTTTAGTACAAGCGGCGAGCCGTCTGGCATCTCGCGATAGCCGTCGCCATTAGTATCTTTGAAACCGTAAAGATCGAGTAGCGCTTTCGCTTTCTGCGGATCGTATTCACTATTTGCGGTACGGAAATTTGGATCGTAGCCCTGCGCGCCCGGTGGATATGGCGTGTTCGACGGAATCGCTTGCCCCTTGCGCACAATGTTGATTTCGTCGCTAACGCGATAGCCCAACGCAAGCGCGCGGCGTAGCGCGATCCTATCAGGCGTGTAACCACCTACGGTTGGGTCTTCCATATTGAAGTACACCATATGAATATCGAGCGCGGCAATTTGACGCATTTCGATACCGAGCTTTTTCAGGTTTGGGGCCAAGACATTGCGGGGGAAACCCACGTTAGCAAAGTCTTCGGGGAAATTCCACATCACATCAAATTCGTTATTCAAGAACGACAACAATCGAGGCTGGCGCTCTTCAATGACAGAAACTTCAATGCGGTGCACCTGTGGCAGGCGTTTGCCCTTCATTTGCGCCAAGACTTGTTGGCCGACCTTATCGTCGAATGCGGGCTCGCCTTCAAAATACGCCTCACGAAAATTTGGGTTGTACTCGAAAATCATCCGTGATGTACGTTTCCATTCAACCAACTTGTAGGCACCAGTGCCGACCGGGTTGGAGCCGATGTCATTGCCATATTTCTCAACGATTTCACGCGCGACCGCGCATGCGGCGCGACAATCCGTCATCACAAAAATGAATGTCGGCTTAGGCTCGGTAAGCTTGATCTGAAAGGTATACCGATCCAGAGTGCGCAGCCCCTCCAGCGGCGTATCAAAATCCATCTTGTTAGCTTTGCGCACCCGTTTCAATAGCTCAGTTGACCCAACCACATAGCCCTCGACGTCCGCTAACAGAGGAGCCGATAGCGCGGGGTCGAATAAGCGTTTGATTGAATACACATAGTCTTCAGCCACTAACTCGCGTTTTTTACCGCCAAATACGGGATGATCCGCAAAGTAGATGCCTGGCTTGACGCGAAAGGTATAGGTGCGAAAGTTGTCCGTCACTTCCGGCATCGACACTAACGTGTTCGGCACCACTTTCAGCGGGCGAGCGAGATAGTCGTATCGCAGCGGCGTATCAAAAATGGCGTTGTGGACAATGGTGGAGTACACGTCCGAGACCTTTTGCGGGTCCATGCTGGTTTCGGCGATTTCGAAGGCATATCGCAGCACTTTGTTTTTGTCGGGGGCGTAGGCGGGTGCGGATGGGGATGCAGATGCCGATGCGGGATTCGACGCAGCCAACGCACTAATGCCAACCGCCAGCAGCGCCAGACCAACCATTGCGGTCAGCTTACCGAATACACCGCTTAGTGACTGCAACCCCATAAATACCCCAAAGGACAGAGTGAAGTAACGACCTGCGAACCGCCGCCACGGAGCCTTAAGAACTGGGGCTCGAAAACGACACGCAACTATACCGAAATCCCTGTCACATCGGCGTCATATCTCACTCTCGTTGGTCCGAGTTTTGGCCAGAAAACCACATTCCGGGGCGAGTTCGTCATAAGCGGTCATAACTGTGCTTACCGCGATTGAAGCGACGTCCCGCGAAGGCACTTGGAGCGTGCGATGCGGCACCCCCCACGGACGCCAGCGGATCGGGTCGGAATCGCCAAACAGCGCTACGATTGGTTTACCCAAGCCAGCGGCAATATGCATCGCGCCGCCGTCAGCGCAGATCAACATATCAACGTCATCAACCGCACAGATGAGACTCGCCAGATCCACGGTTTGCACAAATTCCACGTCGATTGGCTCGCCGCCATCTGCACTCGCCGCGAGCAGCGCACGCAACGCGCCGACTTTTTCATCATCCCCCGGATGCAGCGCGTTGTCGGCCGCACCTGGCGACCAAAACACACGGAATTTCACTGCCCCGCGCGTTTGAATTTGCCCGGCCAGCGCGGCAAAGGGTGCAACCGGCCATCGTTGTGATGGTTTACGCGCGCTGATGTGCAGCCCGACCCTGAGTGGCCCACCTCTGGTGGTGCCATCCCGGTCAGACACTGAACCAACCCGGCAGGCAGGCATGTCTCCAATCGGCGGGGTGATGTCGTAGGCGTGGGCCACGCGCAACATGATTTGCGCTTGGTGCAGGCCATCTATGGCGGTTTTTGCAACCACAAAGTCGAGCCCGGCATGGGTCGCGTTATCGTGTTCAAACCCCACCACCCGCCGACCCCCAAGCCCACCCCCATGGCCACGGCCACCGCCGAGAATAAAGCGAGCCAGACGAATATTGCGCGGCGTGTACGTAGGCTCGGCAAGAATCACATCATCAAACTGCATGCCGCGTAGCGCAACAAATAAACGCACCAGTTGGTAGCGCGCCACAATACTCCCCCACCATGAGTCGGCGTGTTTGCCTTTGGTGTAGATAAACACGTCGTCGATATCGCAATTGCCAGCCAACACTGGCGCGTTGTACGAATTCACCAGCGCAGCGATGTAAGCGTCAGGCAGATGCGTGCGCAGCAAAGTGATTAACGGCGTCGTCAGAATCAAGTCGCCGATATTCTCGCGGCGTACCACGAGAATCTTTCGGCTCGGTTTTTTGGGGGTCATGCTGAGGTCCCCGCGCGCGTTGTGGTGCGCGTCCTTGTGCGCGTTGTTGTGCGCCTTGTTGTGCGCGTTGCTGCCAGCGGGCCTGAGCGCGATCGTCGGTTCCACATCGGGATTGCGGCTGGCAGCAGCGCAGCGGGGGTGGCACGACCAACAAGCAACATCGAATTCCTTACGCGGGGGTGGCTTAGGCTAAACTCTTGCCACATTTTATGACTCTCTGGAGTGGACTCGTGGGTTTTCTCGCTAACAAAAAAATACTGGTCACCGGCCTCCTGTCCAACCGCTCAATCGCCTACGGTATCGCCAAGGCGATGCATCGCGAAGGTGCTGAATTGGCGTTTACCTATGCGGGCGAAGGCATCAAGGACCGCGTTCACAAATTGGTTCCTGATTTCGGCGGCAAGATTGTGCTGCCGTGTGACGTAAGCCGTGACGACGAGATCGCGGCGTGTTTTGAAAGCCTCAAATCGGAATGGGGAACATTTGATGGGTTTGTCCACGCCATCGCTTTTGCGCCGAAAGAAGCCATTACGGGCGATTTTTTAGACGGCCTCTCACGCGAGAGTTTCCGTATGGCGCACGATATTTCCAGCTACAGCTACGCGGCGATGGCCAAGGCCGCACTGCCGATCATGAACCCAACATCCGCCCTGCTGACGCTCTCCTACCTCGGTGCGGAGCGAGTGGTGCCGAACTACAACACGATGGGCACCGCTAAGGCGAGTCTAGAGGCAGTCACCCGTTATCTCGCGGCGAGCCTCGGCCCTCGCGGCATTCGCGCTAACGCCATTTCTGCGGGGCCAATCAAGACACTCGCTGCGGCAGGCATTGCAGGATTTCGCGAGATGCTGAGCTTCTTCGAAGCGCAAGCCCCGCTCAGACGCGGCGTCACGCAAGAAGAAGTCGGCAACGTCGCCGCCTTTCTCATGAGTGATTTGGCAAGCGGTATCACCGGCGAGGTGACCTATGTCGACGCCGGCTTCAACATCGTTGTTGCAGGCATGCCTCAATAGCTTTCAAAGGTCCTTTACGGACGAGCGATTCCAGCACTTTTCGCCTGAAAATCCCCGCCCACCTTAGAGATCGGATTATTTTATGCAACAGTTTTCGAACCGCGTTGCGGTTATTACGGGTGCAGGCTCCGGCTTTGGCCGCGAATTTGCGCTGACCGCCGCCGAGCTTGGAATGCGGTTGGTGCTTGCGGATATTCAGCAGCAGCCGTTGAACGAAACAAAGGCGTTGGTCGAGGCTAAGGGGGCGTCTGCCATCGCGGCGGTTTGTGATGTGTCCAAAGCCGCAGATGTTGAATCACTAGCGGCGTTGACGATGTCGACCTACGGCGGTGTCAACCTGTTGTTCAACAACGCCGGCGTTGGATCGGGCGGACTGGTCTGGGAAAACACGGTTAAAGACTGGGAGTGGGTGTTGGGTGTCAACGTGTGGGGCGTCATTCATGGTGTCCGCGTATTCACGCCACTTATGCTCGAACAGGCCAAAGCAGACCCAAGTTACGAGGGCCATATTGTGAACACAGCGTCGATGGCCGGACTGTTATCACCGCAACTCATGGGCGCATACAACGTCTCCAAACACGCGGTGGTGGCGCTTTCTGAAACACTCTTCCATGACTTGGGCGCGGTGCAGGCCAGCGCGGTGCAGGACAGCGCCGAAGGTCACGGCCGCCAAATAGATTGCAGCGTATTGTGTCCGGCGTTTGTGCCGACCGGCATCAGCCAGTCACATCGCGCGCGGCCCGTGGATTTGCTTAATACGGAAAGTCCGACGGCGTCCATGAAACTTGCGCAGAGCATGACCCACAAGGCGGTTTCATCGGGCAAGATGACTGCGGCAGA
>JACMOJ010000413.1 GCA_014378085.1 Burkholderiales bacterium
AATTTCGCCCAGCTGATTCCAGTATCAAGGTTCCACATATGGGCTGGAATCAAGTGGACTTTGTGCCAGAGAACCCCCTGAGCACCCCCCTCTTCGACGGAATTCCAAGCGGCGAGCGTTTCTATTTTGTACATTCCTACTACTGCGCGCCCAACGATCCTGCAATTGTAATGGCGACAACCGATTACAGTGGGCGCTTTACGGCAGCCGTGGGTCGCGCGAATATTTTCGCGACCCAGTTTCATCCTGAAAAAAGCCATCATGCGGGACTTACGGTTTATAAGAACTTTTTGAAACTGACGCCGTAGCACCAAATCGCAAACGGCAGAACGCGAATCTCCTTTACGTTTTTATGCTTTCATTGCTACACACGCCGCTACTGCACCCTCGCCCCCGTTAGGCACCCATCGGTTCGTTTGATCAATCTCTCAACTCGCCCACCATGCTGATTATTCCGGCCATTGATATCAAAGACGGTCATTGTGTTCGCCTCGAGCAAGGCGATATGCAGCGCGCCACCATTTTTTCCGAACACGCAGGTGAAACAGCGCGTCGATGGAAAGACTTGGGCTGTAAGCGTCTGCATGTGGTGGATTTGAATGGTGCCTTCGCCGGTAAGCCCAAAAACGAAGCGGCGATCAAACAAATTATTTCCGTGATGGGCGATGATGTGCCCGTCCAGGTCGGGGGTGGAATTCGTGATCTAGACACGATCGAGCGCTATCTAGACGACGGCGTGACTTATATCGTCATTGGTACGGCTGCGGTCAAGAACCCCGGCTTTTTGCACGAGGCATGTGACGCCTTCCCGGGCCACATCATCGTCGCGCTAGACGCCAAAGAAGGCAAAGTGGCAACGGACGGGTGGTCGAAACTTTCCGGACACGATGTCGTCGACCTTGCCAAACGCTTTCAGGATTACGGCGTTGAAGCCGTGCTCTACACGGACATTGGACGCGACGGCATGATGACTGGCATAAATATCGAAGCGACCGTCAAATTGGCCCAGTCGCTGACAGTGCCCGTGATTGCCTCCGGTGGGCTGAACGATTTAGCCGACGTTAAGCGGCTAAAGGCAGTCGAGGCTGAGGGCATCATGGGGGTCATTGCGGGCCGCGCTATTTACGAAGGGAAACTCGATTTCAAAGCCGCCATGGACGCCGCGTGAAGCGATGAGGCACCGCCCTATTATGTTGCCCAACACCAATGCTTGCTAAGCGCATCATTCCCTGCCTCGACGTCAACGCTGGCCGAGTCGTCAAGGGCGTCAACTTCGTCAATTTGCGCGACGCGGGTGATCCCGTCGAAATCGCCAAAAAATATAACGACGAGGGCGCTGATGAACTCACCTTTCTTGACATCACCGCAAGTTCAGATGCCCGCGACATGATTCTTCACGTGATCGAACGGGTGGCGGATCAAGTGTTTATCCCACTGACCGTTGGCGGCGGGGTCCGCAAGGTAGAGGACATTCGACGCCTGATGAACGCCGGTGCCGACAAGGTCAGCATCAACACCTCCGCCATCACGTCCCCACAACTCGTGCGCGAGGCGGCTGATCGCTTCGGCTCACAAGCCATCGTGGTCGCCATCGACGCGCGCAAACGAGTGGGCGCTGAGGGTTGGGAGGTGTTTACCCACGGCGGTCGCAACCCAACCGGTCTTGACGCGGTGGATTGGGCGCGTACCGTCACCGACAAACTTGGCGCGGGCGAAATTTTACTCACCAGCATGGATCGAGACGGTACCAAATCAGGCTTTGATCTGGCGCTGACGCGGGCAGTTTGTGATGCGGTTCGGGTGCCCGTAATCGCCTCTGGTGGCGTGGGTAACCTAGGCCACCTCGCCGACGGCGTCACACTTGGACACGCGGACGCTGTGTTGGCCGCGAGCATTTTTCACTTCGGCGAATACACGATTGGGCAAGCAAAGACCCACCTGCGGGAACGCGGCATTGAGATACGCCAATGAACACTGCGAAATCGGTCGTCTCCACGACTCTGCTGGATATGGTGAAGTGGAGCCCGGATGGGTTGGTGCCCGTCATCGCACAGGACTATTCCACCAACGAAGTGCTGATGTTGGCGTACATGAACCGCGAATCGCTGGCGCTTACGGTCGAGACTGGCGAAGTCCACTATTTTTCACGTTCGCGAAAATCGCTTTGGAAAAAAGGCGAATCATCGGGGCACATCCAACACGTTAGAGAACTGCGCCTCGACTGTGACGGTGACACCGTGTTGGTTCGCATCGAACAGACTGGCGGGATCGCCTGTCACACGGGCAGACGGCGCTGCTTTTTTAACCGACTTGAAAACGGGGCTTGGATAGTGGCCACTGAATCTGATCCGGTGCTGCTATCACCGGGCAGCTTTGCCAAGGATTGACGATGGATACCGAACGTAGCAAGGCGTGGTGCGACGTATTAGAACGGCTGGAAGCGACTATCGCGTCACGTCGGAACGCGGCCGCGGGAACATCCTATGTTGCCAGCCTAAATGCGAAGGGCTTGGACACGATATTAAAGAAAATCGGCGAAGAGGCGACCGAAACCATCATCGCCGCAAAATCGGGCGAACGCGAAAAGATTGTGTACGAGGTCGCTGACTTGTTGTTCCACGCACTTGTCATGCTGCAGCACCAGCACATTTCGTTCGGTGAGGTGCTCGCCGAATTGCAGCGTCGGGAGAACACCTCCGGTATCGACGAAAAGAACGCCAGAAAGTGAACGCACACATGACTGAAAACCCAACCATCTTTGGCAAGATCATCAACGGCGAGATTCCGTGCAAAAAAGTCTACGAAGACAACGAAGTGCTGGCGTTCCACGACACTAGCCCTGCGGCCGAAGTCCACTTCCTGATCATCCCGAAAAAACACATCCCAACACTCGCCGACGTGGTGGCCAGCGATACCGAACTACTTGGCAAAATGCTAAGCCTCGTTCCCGTCTTAGCCGCCGAACAAGGGCTCACGGCGGGGTTTCGCACGGCGATCAACACCGGCAAACAGGGCGGCCAAGAGGTGTATCATCTTCACATTCATGTGTTTGGTAATCGCCCCGGCGGCGAACCGCTACGAGCCATAGCGGGCAAAATCTAACAATGCGTTCGATTTCTGGGAGTAAGCCGGTAATACTGGCTTCCTTGCCAACATAGTCGACCTACTTTGGCGGCATCCGACCGTCAACCAAGTTTCAGCAGCATCCAACAACAAATCTGACGGCTGGTCGTTAAATGCCCAGATTGTCACGTTGGCGACACGCTGCCGCGATTAAACTTAGCGCTTAACCATTGACGGCATCACCGCGCCGTCTATTTTCGTCAGTCAGGAGATCATCATGGGTAGTTTCAGTATTTGGCATTGGCTTATTGTCCTCGTCATCGTTTTGCTCGTTTTTGGGACAAAAAAGTTACGCAACATCGGCGGTGACCTTGGTGGTGCCGTTAAAGGGTTTAAGGATGGCATGAAGAACGGCGAAGAAGAAAAGAAGGCTGAACAACTTGCTGAGAAATCGGGCGTGACCGTCGAGGGGGAAGTCAAGGATAAGCAGAAGTCCTAAACCGGTTCCTCTAAGGTTCTTGCATGTTCGACGTAGGCATATCCGAGATCGCGGTCATTGGCGTAGTGGCGCTAGTGGTGCTCGGCCCTGAGCGCTTGCCAAAAGTCGCCCGCACCGCAGGCCACATGTTTGGCCGACTGCAGCGCTACGTGGCGAACGTCAAGGCGGACATCAACCGCGAAATGGAAATGTCCGACTTTTCAAAGGTCAAGGAAGAAGTGCAATCGGCGGTCAAGTCGTTTGAGCAGACGATCCATGAACACGCCAATGCGGTCAATGCCGAGGCGGCAGCAATCGAGAAATCCGCTGGCGAGTCTGTTGGTCAGACAAAAGCGCCACCAACGCCGGTTGCCCTATCGCAAATCGATTTGCTGACGGCACAAGAGGAGGGACTTCCTTTAGCCGCAACCGAAAAACCAACCACCACCATGGTTGAGCGGAAAGCGCTCGAAACCTACTCCCCAGTTCAAACTGCCCAACAATCATTTGACCTCGGCATCGAAACGCCGCGTCGAATTTCTCGTTAGCCGCAATCGAAATGTCGGACAGCCCGCAAGATACCTTTGTCTCTCACTTGGTCGAACTACGTAATCGACTGGTGGTTTGCCTGATCGTATTCGGCGTCATTTTGCTGCCGCTCGTAACCCCGCCGTGGTTTATTGCCGGCAAGTTATACGACTTTCTGGCCGCGCCGATGATGGCCGCGCTGCCACAAGGCTCAAAGATGATTGCAACTGGTGTCATCGCGCCATTCTTCATTCCTTTAAAGATTGCGATGATGACGGCCTTTCTCATCGCCCTGCCGGTAATCCTTTACCAATTGTGGGCATTTGTCGCACCTGGTCTGTACAAACACGAGAAGCGTTTTGTCCTACCCTTAATCATATCGAGCACGGCACTGTTTTTTGTAGGCATGTCGTTTTGCTATTTCTTCGTCTTCAAAATGGTGTTTTCCTTTATTGCGCAATTAGCGCCTGCTTCGATTAATGTCGCGCCTGATATTGAGAACTATTTTGGCTTCGTGTTAGGCATGTTCATGGCGTTTGGTTTGGCCTTTGAGACGCCGGTTGTGGTGGTCGTGTTGGTCGCCACTGGACTGGTGTCTCTCGAAGTCCTGCGCGAGGTTCGACGCTACGTTATCGTCGGAGCTTTTGTTGTCGCTGCCGTTGTCACGCCGCCCGACGTGGCCTCCCAGTTAGCGCTAGCAATTCCACTTTGCATACTTTATGAAATCGGCCTTTTTGCCGCTCGCTTTGTCAAAACGGGCGATGCCACAGATGCCACAGACGCCACAGATTCCACGCCAGCGGCCTAATATGCGCATCAATCGAGACGTTGCCAGCATGTTTGCTTCGCGGTATTTGCGTCAGTCAGCGCGACGCGCACCGCCTATGCGTGAGGCAACGAAATCCATCGCATCACCGCCTACATCGCGCAGGGAATATTGACGCCGGTCTCGAAAGCGGCCATCGTTGAACTGCTTGTACGGCACCGATTTGGCCGACGCGTCGGTCTATATGGATATCCATTGCCTGGCACTCCAGCGCGAATTGCCAAGTTCCGAACGCTGGCATTTCGATAACCAGCCGTGTGCCGCGAGAGCGGGATGTCGAACAACGCCCTCAACACTTGCGGAAACGGCAACTGCGCATCAGCGTAAATCACCCGCTGATTTAGCAAACTTGTCGACCAACGCAACACCAAAGAAGAGCGCCAACTCGCGTTACGCCAGCTTATCCACGTGGTCGGTAATATTCATCAGCCGCCACATGCTGCCAACAACAACGATATCGGTGGAGGCCAGAAGTTGATGATGATGCCGGGCGCAAAAGTCCCGCAGAATTTGCACCGCGTCTGGGATGTTGATCTCCTGAAAATTGCGATGCGCGGTCTTACAGAACAACAAGTGGCCAAGGATCTCATCGCAAATCATGAGGGGAAATTTCGCGAATGGGTGAATGGTGACCCAACGCTTTGGAGCGCACAACGCTTTGTGCATCGCCAAGCGGCTGGCGTATGACAACTTGCCAGGTTTTTCTTGTGGGCAAGTCGACAGCAAGGCAACAGACGTATTCAACGCTAACCCGTAGCCGAATGAACCAATTACACTTGGTCGAGCCTATGTCGAAGGCGCGGTCGGCATCGTTCTGATCCTACTTGCGCAGGCTGGCGCCCAAATTAGCGGTTTACTTAACGCTGCACTTGACCCCGACGGCGCAAAACGACCAGCCGCATTATCACTAACGCAGGCAACACACCCGCCGGTCGCAACACCAAAAACAACATCATTGAAAGATGCGCCCGGTCGCGAAGCGACGACCGGACGTCAATTGCGTTAGACGTGCATCTTGGCGACGATTTCTGACCGATCTCGAAACCACGCGTGCGGCATATGCGCTGTGCTGTGCTTGGCAACCGCATTGCCCGCTGCATCAATGGCGATGAATCCCACGTCAGCGTCAAAATCGCGGGTCATCTGTGCAAGCATTTCTGCCACGCTGGCGTCAAGTGACTTACCGCGTTCCACGCCTTCTGAAATTGCGCGGCACGACAACGAACGAATGACGTATTCACCCGTGCCGGTCGCCGACGACGCAGCAAATCTATTCGCGTAGGTCCCCGCACCAGGCAGTGGTGTGTCGCCAACGCGACCCGGCAATTTAAGCGTCACGCCACCGGTCGAAGTCGCCGCACACAGCACCCCATTCTGATCAAGCGCCACCACACCAATTGTGCCGCCTGCGTACTCGGGATGTTTGCGCAGGAATTCACGAATCTTCATCGAGCCTTTTGCATCTTTGCCAACGCCGATCTCGAGCGTCGCCTTCTTGCTTTTCCAGTCATTGAATCGCGCGGGCGTAATCGGGTCGTGATCGGCATGACCCATTACTCGGGCAAAACGCAGCGCCCCCTCGCCAGTCAACATCACATGGTCGGTTTCTTCCATCACTTGCCGCGCAACCAAGATGGGATTCTTCACGCGTTGCAGTGCCGATACGGAACCAATCTGCGCCTGATCCGCCACCATCACGCACGCGTCAAATTCAACATAGCCATCGTAGTTCAGTACCGCACCGGTGCCAGCATTAAAAATAGGGTTATCTTCAAGTACGACCGCCGCCGCACAAGCGGCATCCAGCGCCGAACCACCGGCCTGCAAAATCTTCCGACCAGCTTCAACCGCTGTGGTTGTCCCCGCGATTGCATCGGCATCGGAGCCGGGTCGCCACGAACCTGCGCCGCCGTGAACAATAAGTGCAATGGTCATCTAAAGCCTCTGCTGATGGTTTTATTACGCTGTCGGCGTTTGTGTTCTGAGCTTGATGTGCAGCTCGCGCAGCTGTTTTTCAGTGACCGCTGAAGGCGCTTCAACCAGCAAATCTTGTCCCCGCTGCGTCTTCGGAAAAGCAATGACATCGCGGATCGATTCCCATTTTTCACACATCAGTGTGACCATACGATCAAGGCCGAATGCCACACCTCCCATCGGCGGTGCGCCATACTTCAGCGCCTCAAGCAAGAAACCAAACTTGGCTTGCTGATCAGCCTCGGAGATGCCGAGGACCGCAAATTGTTTGGCCTGCAGTTCGGGGGAATGTATACGTACCGAGCCACCACCGATTTCCCAGCCGTTCATTGCGACGTCATAGGCTTTGGCCAATACTTGTGAAGGATCACTGTCCATCAACGCGAGATGTTCGTCTTTGGGCGCGGTGAAAGGATGATGCGCGGAAACAAAGCGCTTGTTCTCTTCGTCGTAATCATAGGCGGGGAAGTCGACCACCCACAACGGGCGATAGCCCTTTTCTGCAAAACCTTTTTCGTGACCAATCTTCGACCGCAACGCACCTAGCGAGTCGTTAACAATTTTGGCTTTGTCGGCGCAAAAGAAAATAACGTCGCCATTCTTGGCGTTGCAGGCCTTGAGAATGCCGCCCAGCGATTCCGCGTTCAAAAACTTCACGATCGGCGACTGCAGACCCTCTTCACTAGGCTTGGTGATGTC
The DNA here is from genome assembly GCA_014378085.1 of Burkholderiales bacterium. The sequence continues at coordinate 7,569 of JACMOJ010000413.1, forward strand.
GTTCACCTTGATGTATGCCAGCCCCTTCGCGCCGTAGATGGCGACAAAGGTAGTCATGTCATCAATTTCTTTACGCGAGAATTTTTCGTTACCACCCGGCACACAAAGTGCGGCGACGCGACCATTTTTCATATCCGCCGCAGCTCTGAACACTTTGAAGTCGACGGTCTTCATTAAGTCCGTCAATTCAGTCAACTCGAGAGACACGCGCAGGTCTGGCTTGTCCGAGCCGTAGCGGCGCATCGCATCTGCATAGGTCATGCGGGGGAAGTCTGGCAGGTCGACCCCGACGCCAGTTTTCCAAATCGTTTTAATGAGACCTTCCATGATGTCTTGGATCTCACGTTCATCCAGAAAGGACGTCTCGATATCGATCTGGGTGAACTCTGGCTGACGATCCGCGCGCAGGTCTTCGTCGCGAAAGCATTTCACGATTTGATAGTATCGATCAAACCCCGCCACCATCAGGAGTTGTTTAAACAATTGCGGACTTTGTGGCAGCGCGTAAAACTGTCCGTCGTGGATACGCGAAGGCACCAGAAATTCTCGCGCGCCCTCTGGAGTCGACTTGTACAGAAACGGCGTTTCGATATCGATGAAACCCATATCGTCGAGATAACGGCGCGCTGACGACGCCACCCGATGACGCAGACGTAAGTTCGCCTGCATCTGCGGGCGTCGTAAGTCAAGATAGCGATACTTGAGGCGCGTTTCCTCGTTGATGTTGTCGTCATCAATCATGAAGGGAGGTGTTAACGAGGCGTTCAACACTGTAATTTCTTTGGCGAGCACCTCGATTTCGCCCGACTTCAGATTGGTGTTGACCGTGCCAACAGGTCGATTCCGTACCACCCCGCGAATCTGCATCACGTACTCGTTACGCGATTGGTCAGCGAGCTTGAACGCCTCCGGAGTATCTGGGTCGATGACGACCTGTAAAAGCCCTTCACGGTCGCGCAAGTCGATGAAGATAACCCCGCCGTGATCGCGACGCCGGTGCGCCCAGCCGAATACGGTGACGGTTTGGCCAAGATAGGTTGCGTCAATCAAGCCGCAGTAGTTTGTTCTCATACGTTCACTCACAAAGATGGGGACTTCGGTCGTACCAATTCGTACCACCGATCAATCAAACATTAGGCCGCAAACCGATTCGCCAACGCGATTGTGTTAACTCGCTGGGAACCGCGTTTCAAATTCGGCGGAACGAAACCGTTATCTAACGCAGCCTAGATGCAGTCGCAATCACGCTCGCCGCTCGGCAATCCACCGAGCGGCTACGGATTGGGGTCGGTGCCGGTTTTTTTCATCTCGGCCCCTTTAGTGTGGGAAGGTAAGCTAATCGGTCGAGGCGGCTCTGCAACCCCCATCGAAATGATGTACTTGAGCGCTTGGTCGATGGTCATCTTAAGTTCAATGACATCGCCCTTGGGAACGATGAGAAAAAACCCTGCCGTAATGTTTGGCGTGGTTGGAACAAAGACGGAAAAATTGTTAGTGCCAAGGTGATCCGTCACTTCGTGCTCCGGCTCACCTGTCAACAACGCCACGGTCCAAGTGTCGCGCTGCGGATAACGTACCAATACCGCTTTGCGAAACGCTTTGCCTTCCGGAGAGAACAACGTGTCGGAGATTTGCTTAACACCGCCGTAGACGGAGTTAACGATGGGGATTCGTTGAAGAATATGGTCCCACCAGCCAAGTAATTTCTTGCCAAAGAAATTGGCCGCGATGACGCCGGTACTCAAGACGATCAGCAACGTTAGGATGACGCCCATGCCGGGCACGTGAAAGCCGAACAGCGCTTCGGTCCGAAACCGCTCTGGCAGGAGCAGCAACGTTTGATCCATGGTGTCGATCAAAAGCTTCAACACGAATAGCGTAATCACCAACGGAATCCACACCAGCAATCCTGCAATCAAATATTTGCGCATGCGCGGCCTAACCTTTGCAGAAGAGTTCAGCTCGACGAAGGTGTCGGGGGTGTCGAGGGTGTCGGCGAGGTGGTTGCGGCGGGGGCCGAAACTGCGGGAGTCGCGGCGGATGGCGCTGCAGGCGTGCTCGGAGAAGATTCGCTCGATGATGCAGGAGCAGCCACCTTTTCAGTCGCAGCCGCACCTTCAGCGGGTTTATTTCCGCCGCGAAAGTCAGTGACGTACCAGCCACTGCCCTTGAGCGCAAAATTCGGCGCGGTCACCTGTTTCGAATACGTTTCGGCACCACACGCAGGACACTTGGTCAGCGCATCGTCGGACATTTTCTGCATGACATCGTCGGCGTGGCCGCAGGTCGCACATTTGTAGGCGTAAATCGGCATCGTAGGGTCGGAAAAAAGTCTGAGGTTTGTAAAATGTCTGGACGCCGTATTTTAGCAGACCGCTCCTGCCGCATGTTGCACCGCAGCGGCAAATCTGCGTTGATTAAAAGCCGAAACACAAGATAGGACGGCTATTTCCAAGCATTTTTGCTTGAAAACCCGCACCAGCTATCATGTTTTATGATTTTTTAATCCGTTAACAGTCAGTGCCAAAGCACAGACGGGCAAATCCGTGCGGATGTATTGTCTGATATCTTCTCGCCTTCCTCCTCCTCACTGATGGTTGCCATATGACCGCACCAGCCTGCACCGCATCGTCCCCACCTGCCATCATGCGATTCATCACCGCGCCAGCCTCGGGCGGGCCAGAGGTCATGTCGGTAACCACCGGGCCGCTACCGACCGTCGGTGAACAAGACGTTCTGATCAAAGTTGCCTTTGCGGGGGTAAACCGGCCTGACATTGCGCAACGGTCGGGCAACTACGCACCGCCGCCGGGGGCTTCACCACTCATGGGCTTGGAGGTGTCTGGCGAGATTGTCGCGGTCGGCGCTGCCGTCACCCGCTGGAAAGTCGGCAATCAAGTTTGCGCGCTCACACCAGGTGGTGGTTATGCTGAATATTGCACGGCACCGGCCCACCATTGTTTACCGATTCCGCCGAACCTATCCCTGCTCGAAGCCGCTGGTGTGCCGGAGAATTTCTTCACTGTTTGGGTAAACGTCTTCGGCACCTGCGGGCTAAAACCAGGTGAGAAATTTCTGGTGCACGGCGGCTCAAGCGGTATTGGCCTCACAGCGATTCAGTTCGCAAAAGCGTTTGGTGCGGAAGTGTTCACGACTGTTGGCAACGATGAAAAAGCAGCTTTCTGCCGAAACATCGGCGCTGACCACGTCTTCAACTACAAGACCGAAGACTGGATGGCGGAAATTGCCGCCATAACAGAAAAGAAGGGCGTGAACGTTATTCTGGACATGGTGGGCGGCTCCTATATTGAGAAAAATATGCGCTCACTGGCGCTCGAAGGCCGCTACTGCTTCATCGCGTTTCTCGAAGGCGGGAAAGTTGAAATGGATTTCCGGCCGCTGATGATGAAACGCCAAACCATCACCGGCTCGACCTTACGCGCGAGACCGGATGCGCAGAAGACGAAGATCGCAACAGAACTCGAAGCGCAGGTTTGGCCGCTGCTCATGACCGGCGCGGTGAAACCCGTGATTTATAAAACGTTTGCGTTAGAAGATGTTGCTGAAGCACATCGGTTGATGGAATCCAGTGCCCACATTGGGAAAATTATGTTGAAAGTAGCGAGTTTGCCTCGCAGCACTGGTCTCACCCTCCCGGGCATCGGTCTTAACCAATAATAGGCAACTTTAAAAAGAAAAAAGCCAGACGCGGTCTGGCTTTCATCACTACAAAACCGCAAAAAACTAAAACGGAATATCGTCATCCATATCATCAAACTTCGCCGCACCACCCTTGCTTGGCGTCGGCTTCGCCGCTGATCCACCACCACCGCCCGCAGGCGCTCGCGATGCGTATTCTGGTGCGCCGCCCGCGCTGCCCGCTCCACCCGCGTCGCCGCCGCCCATGCCGCCGCGCGAGCCCAACATCTGCATCGAGTCAGCAAGCACTTCGGTCGTGTATTTCTCAACGCCGTCCTTGTCCTGCCACTTGCGCGTGCGAAGTTTGCCTTCGACGTAAACCTGCGAGCCCTTCTTCAAATATTCACCGGCGATTTCGGCAAGCTTGCCGAAGAACGCAACACGATGCCATTCGGTCTGTTCTTGTTTCTCGCCGCTCTTATCTTTCCACTGGGCAGTGGTTGCAATTGAAATGTTGGTAATCGCGCCGCCGTCTGGCATGTAGCGGGTTTCTGGATCGCGGCCAAGGTTGCCGACGAGGATCACTTTATTGACTGAGGCCATCGCGTACTTCCTTACATTAATGTGGAAAAACTGCACCCGATGTACTGAATGGAATTCTGGCTCGAAGACCAGCATTGCGTTTCAAAAAATAGGTGCAGAACAGTGTTGCGAGCGAGTAATATAGCAGGTTGCTTTTTAAAGATTCGCATCGATTTTCGGTGCGGATTTTTTCGTTTAATCGCCGACGGAAAAGCAGTGAAAGTACATTGACTCAACATCCCTTGATTCAATGATTTAGCCGAGAAAGTTCATCAAGCACGTTATGGATTACATCAAGATTCGCGGCGCACGTACGCACAATCTCAAAAACATAAACTTAGATTTACCCCGACATTCGCTGGTTGTCATTACCGGACTCTCGGGCTCCGGAAAATCATCTCTTGCTTTTGACACGCTTTACGCGGAAGGTCAGCGCCGCTATGTTGAGTCGCTGTCAGCGTATGCGCGGCAGTTTCTGCAATTGATGGAAAAACCTGACGTCGATTTGATTGAAGGGTTGTCCCCCGCAATTTCCATTGAGCAGAAGGCAACCTCGCACAATCCACGATCAACGGTGGGTACCGTTACCGAAATCCACGACTACCTGCGGCTATTGTTTGCTCGCGCTGGCACGCCGTATTGCCCAGAACATCAGCTGGCGCTCGAAGCACAAACCGTCTCCCAAATGGTTGACACCGTACTGGCCATGCCATCAGGCACCAAACTCATGTTGCTGGCACCTGCAGTCGTTGCGCGCAAGGGTGAACACGTTGAACTGGTCGACGAATTTCGCAGCCAGGGTTTCGTGCGTATGCGGGTGGACGCCAAAGTGATCGAGATCGATCAGTTCCCGAAACTCGACAAACAAAAAAAGCACACCATTGAAGTTGTCGTAGACCGGATAAAAACCGCTCCCGACCTGAAGCAGCGCATTGCAGAGTCGTTTGAAACCTGTCTGCGGGTGGGCAATGGTAAAGCGCTCGCGGTCGACATGGATTCAGGCAAAGAACTGCTGTTTTCTTCAAAATTCTCTTGTCCGATTTGTGACTACTCGCTATCGGAAATGGAGCCACGGCTCTTCTCATTTAATAACCCAATGGGCGCGTGTCCCAGCTGTGACGGCTTAGGTGAGATCACATTTTTTGATCCGAAGCGAATCGTCTCCTATCCAGGCTTGTCCCTTGCCGGTGGCGCAATAAAGGGATGGGACCGCCGCAATCAGTTTTACTTTCAGACGCTCATCGGGTTGGCCGAACACTATCAATTTGATATCGACATGCCGTTCGACAAACTCACGCCTGAAGCACAGCAGATTATTTTGTTTGGCTCCGGCAAAGACAAGATCCCGTTCAAATATCCCGGCGAACGCGGCAAGCCCATCATTCGCGCCGACGTGTTTGAAGGCATCGTACCCAATCTTGAACGTCGTTATCGCGAAACCGATTCAATGGCAGTGCGCGAGGAACTCGCGAAGTATATTTCGACCAAAGCCTGCCCGGAATGTGCGGGCACGCGCCTGCGCAAAGAAGCGCGTAACGTCCGCGTCGGTGACAAGTCGCTGCATGAAATTTCCGCAATGGCGTTGAAGGAGTCGGCACGCTGGTTTGCCGGCGTCAAGTTAACGCCGCAAAAAATGGCCATCGCGGACAAGATCATTAGCGAGATCTCGGCCCGTCTGCAGTTTTTGAACAACGTCGGCCTAGACTACCTTTCACTGGTGCGTTCAGCGGACACACTGTCTGGCGGTGAAGCACAGCGGATACGTCTCGCCTCCCAGATTGGCTCCGGGCTTACCGGTGTCATGTATGTGCTGGATGAGCCATCCATCGGCCTACATCAGCGTGACAACGATCGCCTGTTGGAAACGTTAAAGCGCCTGCGTGATTTAGGCAACTCGGTCATTGTGGTTGAGCACGACGAAGACGCCATCAATAGCGCCGACTACGTGGTCGACATGGGCCCTGGTGCCGGTGTGCACGGTGGCATGGTGGTTGCCGAGGGCACCCCGGCGCAGATAAAGAAGGCCTCTCAGTCGCTGACGGGACAGTACTTGTCTGGCAAGAAGCGTATCAGCATGCCGAAGTCACGCTTCAAGTTAGATAAGAAGAAACAGCTTGTGATCAAGGGCGCTCGCGGCAACAACTTAAAGAATGTGACATTGGAATTGCCAGTTGGCGGCATGATTTGTATCACTGGTGTTTCGGGTTCTGGAAAGTCCACCCTCATCAACGATACGTTGTACAAAACTGTCGCCCACCACCTTTACGCGTCCACCAACGACCCGGCACCATTCGATACGATCGAGGGGCTCGACCACTTTGACAAAGTCATCTCGGTGGATCAGTCGCCGATTGGACGCACGCCGCGTTCTAACCCCGCGACGTACACGGGCTTATTCACGCCGATTCGTGATTTGTTTGCGTCAGTGCCGGAAGCGCGCGCGCGCGGATATGGACCTGGCAGATTTTCGTTCAACGTAAAGGGTGGCCGTTGCGAAGCCTGCCAAGGTGATGGCGTGATTAAAGTAGAGATGCATTTTCTACCCGACGTCTATGTGCCGTGTGACGTGTGCCACGGCAAACGTTACAACCGCGAAACGTTAGAGGTGCATTACAAAGGCAAAAACATCACTGAAGTGCTGGCGATGACGGTTGAAAACGCTTTTGAGTTTTTTAAGCCGGTGCCAGTGGTCGCACGAAAATTACAAACACTGTTAGATGTCGGGCTCGGCTACATTCGGCTTGGCCAAAGCGCCACCACGCTTTCCGGCGGCGAGGCGCAGCGCGTAAAACTCTCATTAGAACTTTCCAAACGCGATACCGGCAAGACGCTATTTATTCTTGACGAGCCCACAACGGGATTGCATTTTGCGGACATCGATCTGCTGTTAAAGGTGCTGCATCGTCTGCGTGACCACGGCAACACGGTGGTTGTGATTGAACATAATCTCGACGTGATTCGCACCGCCGATTGGGTGATTGATCTCGGGCCGGAAGGCGGGGACGGCGGCGGGTTGATTCTCTGTGAAGGACCACCGGCAACGATCGCGCAGCACCCGGCCAGTTACACCGCCAAATATCTTCGCCCAATGTTAGGCGTGGCCCTGGCCAAGCCTGCCGGCACATCAAAGAAAACTGCCAATGCCTAGATTCGGCGGGCAGTTCCAAGTCTTTTTGCCCCAAACTGCCCGCCAGTGCTTGAGTTTTACTCTCGCTGCTA